>JANNEZ010000356.1:0-5512 GCA_031379255.1 Rhodoferax sp.
GGCCGGCATCAACCTGGTGGGCGCCGCCGAGGTGATGGTGATGGCGAAGAAGATGGGCTTGAATCTCGATACGACACTGGATGTGATCGAAAAGTCCAGCGGCCAGAGCTGGGTTGGGTCTGATCGCATGCGCCGCGCGATTGCGGGCGACTACGCGCCGCGTGCCCACATGACGCTGCTGGAGAAAGACACTCGCCTGGCGGTGGAAGCGGCCAAGTCCGCCCACTTCGAAGGGCCGCTGGGGGCGGCCGCAAGCCAAGTTTTTGCCGCCGCCAGCGCAGGCGGGCTCAGCGGCGAAGACGACGCGGCACTCTTCAAGTGGCTGCAAAGGCCCTGAATGCCCCTGAATCGGGCCTCGACCGGGCCTGCGGCCTAAAATGGCCCCATGATTTCACGCGAACCCACCATCGAACGTTTGGCAATTGCCAAATCCCTCTTGCTCACGCCTTTCGGACTGGATGAAACCCACCTGTCCAAAGCGCTGAATGAAATCAGGGCGCACAAAGTGGACGACGCCGACCTGTACTTCCAATACACCCGCTCCGAAGGCTGGAGTCTGGAAGAAGGCATCGTCAAAACCGGCTCGTTCAGCATTGACCAGGGGGTGGGTGTGCGTGCCGTGAGCGGCGAAAAAACGGCGTTCGCCTATTCCGATGATATTTCTGAGGCCTCGCTGCTGGATGCGGCGCGCACTGTGCGGGCGATATCCGCCGCATCGAAAAATTCCAAAGTCAAAACCAGCGCCACAAAAATCTCAAAAAGCCGCACGCTCTACAAAGACCTCGACCCCATCAGCACCCTGGACAGCACGGCCAAAGTCGGCCTCTTGGGCAAAGTGGAAACGCTCGCCCGGGCCAAAGATCCGCGCGTGGCGCAGGTGATGGCTGGTTTGGCCAGTGAATACGACGTCGTGATGGTGGCGCGTGCCGACGGCACCCTGGCCGCCGACGTGCGCCCGCTGGTGCGGTTGAGCGTGACCGTTATCGCCGAGCAGAATGGCCGCCGTGAAGTTGGTTCAGCTGGCGGTGGCGGGCGTTTTGGTTTGGCCTATTTTGACGACGCCTGCATCGAACAATACGTGGACGAAGCCGTGAAAGCGGCGCTGACCAACCTCGAATCGCGCCCCGCGCCTGCCGGTGAAATGACCGTGGTGCTCGGCCCCGGTTGGCCCGGCATCCTGCTGCACGAAGCGATTGGCCACGGGCTGGAGGGCGACTTCAACCGCAAAGGCTCCAGCGCCTTCAGCGGCAAGATCGGCAAACGGGTGGCGGCCAAGGGCGTTACCGTGCTGGACGACGGCACGATTCAAGACCGGCGCGGCTCGCTCAACGTGGACGACGAAGGCTGCGCCTCCCAAAAGAATGTGCTGATCGAAGACGGCATCCTGAAAGCTTACATCCAGGATTCGCTCAACGCGCGCCTGATGGGCGTGAAACCCACCGGCAATGGCCGGCGCGAGAGTTACGCCCACGTGCCGATGCCGCGCATGACCAACACCTACATGACCGCCGGCGACATGGACCCGAAAGAGATCGTCGCCAGCATCAAGAAGGGCCTGTACGCCACCAACTTCGGCGGCGGGCAGGTGGATATCACCTCGGGCAAATTCGTCTTCTCAGCGTCTGAGGCCTACTGGGTGGAAAACGGCAAGATCCTCTACCCGGTGAAGGGTGCCACCCTGGTCGGCAGCGGCCCGGAATGCCTGAAAAAAGTCAGCATGATCGGAAACGACATGAAACTCGACAGCGGCGTTGGCACCTGCGGCAAAGAGGGCCAGAGCGTGCCCGTGGGTGTGGGCCAGCCGACGCTGCGGATTGACGGGTTGACGGTGGGCGGCACGGCTTAAAGGTCTGTCGGCCCGACAATGGTCTATCATACCCAAAATGGGTATTTTAGACGTTAAAACGGGTGCAAATTCAAAGAATTTTGATTAAATCGGCATCCGAGTCTCGAATTACAATCATAGTTTGCTATATTAATTATAGCAAACAATCTCTTGAATGAAAACATGACCAACTCCATTTGGAGTGGTGTCAGCGATATTGCGGCCCGCGACGGCATACAGACGCGGCCTGTTCAAGTCGTGCTGGCCGAATCAACGGGGAAGGTCAGTCACCGCAAAATCCCGCCAATGCCAACGCAGCAGCAGGCGACACGATGCGCAGACCTGGGTTGAAGCCTGGCGCAAGGGTCAGCAAATCCTGGTCACCTGACACCAGCCAGGGGGCGGCTGCAGCCAAGGCGGCATGGATGAATTTGTCGTCGTCGGGGTCGCGGCTGTAGGTTTGAGATGTGACGGCGTGCCGCGGCTTGGCCCATTCGGCCACTGCTTTGGCGTCGCGCAGAATGGCGCGGCGGGTCTCCAGGCTCAGATAGCGGTCGAATTTGGGTTTCCAGAGCCGCTGCTCCAGCTCTGCAAACGTGGCGTCTGAAAACACCGGTATACCGTTGGCCAAAACTTTTTGAACGACTTGCGCAGGCGCGCCGGTGGTTGACAGGGCGGCGCTGATCCAGACATTGGTGTCAACCACCACCCGGTGGTTCAACTCTCGTCTTTCAACAAGGCCTGAAGCGCCTTGGGCGTCAGGCCCGTCTGGACGGCGGTGGTGGCAGATTCAGCCAGCGTGTTTTGCAGGCGGTTGGCGTAGAAGCGGCGCATGGCTTCGTAGTCCTGCGCACTGACCATCACGCCGACCATGCGGTCGTGGCGCAGCACGGCAACCGGCTCGCGTTGCGCCTGGTCGAGAAACTCGCCAAAACGGGTTTTGGCTTCGTTGGCAGTGAAGGTTTGCATGGTGGCCCCAAAAGCGGACTGATCCCGCGCATTGTATCAGCTAATTCAATCAAATCGTTCGATTCAGCTGATTTGTTGAATGAACCCGCCGATGCCTTTTCACGCCTGTTGATGGCGGCATGGTGTGCTACATTCCAACTCATGACCCGGTTCAGCTATTTCTTCGGCTACTTTTGGATCTCACGCGCACAGGCGGTTGAGAGAATTGAGCGTTGCTGAGAAGCCCACCCAGTCTCCCGAACAAACCGCCGAATCCAGGCGGTTTTTTTTTGCCATTGTTTTTGTTGACCTATTTGCCCACACCAAGGAGCCCACCATGACGACCCAAGCATCCTCCTCCAGCGAAGGCGGCTGGTATGAAAACCCGATCGAACGCCGCCAGCCGCGCCACAACGACCGCACCAGCCGCACCGACGACGAACGCATCAAGGAGATCACCGTGTTGCCGCCGCCCGAACATCTGATCCGCTTCTTCCCGATCAGCGGGACGGCGGTGGAGTCGCTCATCAGCCAGACCCGCCACAACATCCAGGACATCATGGCGGGCACGGACGACCGCATGCTGGTGGTGATCGGGCCCTGTTCGATCCACGACCCGGCGGCCGCGATGGACTATGCGCGCAAGCTGAAAGCGCAGCGCGATAAATACGCCGGCACACTGGAGGTGGTGATGCGCGTTTACTTCGAGAAACCGCGCACCACTGTCGGCTGGAAAGGGCTCATCAATGACCCGTACCTGGACGAGAGTTTCCGCAGCGACGAAGGCCTGCGCATCGCACGCCAGCTTCTCATCGAGATCAACCGCATCGGCCTGCCGGCGGGCAGTGAATTTCTGGACGTGATCTCGCCGCAGTATTTGGGCGACCTGATCGCCTGGGGCGCGATTGGCGCGCGCACCACCGAAAGCCAGGTGCACCGCGAACTGGCCTCGGGCTTATCGGCGCCGATTGGTTTCAAGAACGGCACCGACGGCAACATCAAGATCGCCACCGACGCCATCCAGGCGGCGGCGGGCGGCCACCACTTTCTCTCGGTGCACAAAAATGGCCAGGTGGCGATTGTGCAGACCAATGGCAACAAAGACTGCCACGTGATTCTGCGCGGCGGCAAAACACCGAATTACGACGCGGCCAGTGTGGCCGCCGCCTGCGCGGAGTTGAGCAAAGCCAAGCTTCAGCCTTCCCTGATGGTCGACTGCAGCCACGCCAACAGCTCCAAGCAGCATGAACGGCAAGTCGATGTGGCGCGGGACATTGCCGCACAAACCTCTGGGGGGGCGCGCCATATTTTTGGGGTGATGGTGGAGAGCCATCTGCATGCGGGAGCGCAGAAGTTCACGCCAGGGCAGGACGATTCGGCCAAGCTGGCCTATGGCCAGAGCATCACCGACGCCTGCCTGGGCTGGGACGACTCGCTCAGGGTGCTCGATATTCTCTCGCAGGCGGTGAAGACCCGCCGCGCACGCTAGACGAGAGCGCACGGGGCGCGCTGGACGAAAGCGCACGGCGCGCGCTAGACTTCTCCCAGAAAAACCTGCAACGACCAAGGAACCCAATGCTGCATCCCCAAGCCCGAGCCCTGCTGGATTTCATGGAGCAACGTGGCGTGCCGCCGGTGCACACGCTGTCGCCGGTCGAAGCGCGCAGCATGTACCGCGAGCGGCGTTTCTACACACAACCCGAGGCGCCGCCAGTGGCGTTGGCGCAGGACTTGGAGGCGCCAGGGCCGCATGGCGCGGTCCCGCTGCGGCTCTACAAACCGCTGGCCCCGGCCGGCGCCGCCTCCGCTGGCGCGCTGCCGGTGCTGGTGTATTTCCACGGCGGCGGTTTTGTCATTGGCGACCTCGACACGCACGATGTGTTGTGCCGGCAACTGGCCAACCAGTCGGGTTGCGCGGTGGTCGCCGTGGACTACCGCATGGGCCCGGAGAACGGTTTCCCCTGCGCGGTGGACGACTGTTTTGCCGCCACCCTGTGGGTGCGCGATCAGGCGGCTGCGCTTGGCCTCGATGCCACGCGCCTCGCGGTGGGTGGCGACAGCGCCGGCGGCAATCTGGCGGCGGTGGTCTCGCTCATGGCGCGTGACAAGGTGGGTGATAACGTGGGCAGCAGTGCGCTGCCGATCCGTTTCCAGCTGCTGATCTACCCGGCCACCGACATCCGCCGCGAGGCTGAGTCACACACGCGCAACGGGCAGGGCTACATGTTGACCACCGATACCATGGACTACTTCATGGACCACTACATTCCCGACCGTGCCCATTACCTCGACTGGCGCGCCTCGCCGCTGCTGGCCGCCAGCCATGCCGGGCTGCCACCCGCGCTGGTGCTCACGGCGGGGTTTGACCCGCTGCGCGACGAAGGCATCGCCTACGCGCAAAAACTCAGCCAGGCCGGCAACCTGGCCGCCCACATTTCCTTTGAGCGGCAGATCCACGGCTTCATCACCATGGGGCGCGTGATCGACGAAGCCAACGCCGCCGTGCGCCTGTGCGCGGCGGAGTTGCGCGCTGCCTTGGCTGCCTGAGCGGGGCCGAAGCGCCGCAAGGAGGGAGGCGCGGGACAGGCCACGAAGGACAGATGCTCAATTAACACTCATGTTAACAAATTTAAAAAATGTTAACATGAGTGTTAATTATTGGCGAAATTTTGGGATTTTCCGGAAATATCAAGCTTTTTAGGCAATGAAGTCACGTATATAGGCGATAATTTGCTATAT
>JANNEZ010000357.1:0-2365 GCA_031379255.1 Rhodoferax sp.
GGCTGCCCTTGGCCGAGTGGCTGCGGATCTGGTCGAGCTGTTTCACATTCGGCCGGTCGGCCTGGCCGGCCAGCTCGTCCTGCAGCTGCGTCATGGCGATGTTCATGGTGAGCGCCGCGCCGATCAGGCTGTTGCGTTCCATCGGTGTGAGCTTCAGGTCCACCGCCAGCAGGTGGCACAACACGGCGCTCACCAGGGCATGCGAGGCGCTGTAACCCACGGGCGAGTTGGTGGCCAGCTGGAACAGGAGGTACAGGCCGATGTCCGGGTCGCGCTTCAAGAGCTGCTGCATCCAGCGGTCATACTGGCCCACGCGCTCTTCAAACTCCTCGGCAAACTTGGGGTTGCCCAGCAACATGCCCAGGCCGGCTTCCAGGTCAGACCACAAACTCAGCAGGTCTTCGTATTCGGTTTCGCTTTGAACGGTCATGGGTTCAATAGCGTTTGACCAGCACCAGCTGGTCGTTGCTGCGGTTCATCTCGAAACGCGAGAGAAAGCTGTTGCCCAAGAGCACAAAGGGCATGGATGCCTGCGTGATGACAGCGTCGACCCCGTACACGTCCACGTCACCGAGCCGCACGGAGCTGAGTTTTACACGCCAGCCGCTGGCGGCGCCATTGGCGGTCATCAGGCGGATTGGCACACCGTTTTTGTAGTCCAGGCCAAGGCGGTTGGCGTCGCTCATGCCGATGGCAATCGACGTGGCGCCAGTATCCACCAGCATCGTCACCGGTCGCCCGTTGATCAGCCCCTGCCCCGAGAAGTGCCCGCCGCTGCCGGCTGGCAAGACGATGCGCGCGCCGCTGCTGGCCGCAGGCGCGCCGCCCGCCACACTGGCGGGCACGTCGCCCATGCGCAAAGTCCGCTTTGCGCCGGCCAGTTCGACCACGGCGCGGTCGCCCTCGGCCTGCAGCACCTTCACGCCCTGGTGGCTCTGGCCAACGGCCACGGCCTTGGGCACACCGCCGTCGACGATCAGCAGCGCCTTGCCGCCCAGCACACCGGCCAGCGAGACACTTTGCGCCACCGCTGGAGTGGCCAGCAAGCTGCCGGCAACGGCGATGGCGACAGCGACGGCGCTGGCAACAGTGAGGAGCCAGGCGCGCATCAGTCGCGGAAGTTGTTGAAGGAGAGCGGCAGATCGGCCACGTCTTTGCGGATCAGCGCCATGGCCGCCTGCAGGTCGTCGCGTTTGGCGCCGGTGACGCGCACCGCGTCGCCCTGGATGGCGGCCTGCACCTTGAGTTTGCTGTCCTTGATCATGCGCTGGATTTTTTTCGACACGTCGGACTCGATGCCGTTGCGCACCTTGATCACCTGTTTGACCTTGTCGCCGCCCATTTTCTGCACGTCGCCCTTGTCGAGAAAACGCACGTCCACACTGCGTTTGGTGAGTTTGTTGCGCAGGATGTCTTCGACCTGGCCGAGCTGGAATTCGGCGTCGCCGATCAGGGTGATGTCTTTTTCTTTCAGCTCGATGGCCGCTGCCGTGCCCTTGAAATCGAAGCGCGTGCCGATCTCTTTGGCGGTGTTCTCCACGGCGTTTTTCACCTCGACCAGATTGGCTTCACAGACAGTATCAAAGGAGGGCAATTTCGGCTCCAAACAGCAGATCCGGGCGTCGCCTGTGGCCCCGGGGCTGACAGGCGCGGCGACAATGGGGCGATGTTAGTCGAGAAAAACGTCCAGTTACAGCCTTACAACAGCTTCCACATTGTCGCCAAGGCCTATTCCCTCGTGCGCGTGGGCGATCTGGAGACGCTGGCGCAGCTCATCGCCAGCCCCGAATGGCAGGGCCAGCCCAAGTTCATTTTGGGTGGCGGCAGCAACCTGGTGCTCACCGGCGACGTCAAAGCGCTGGTGCTGAAAGTCGAACTTCCGGGCAAACGCCTGGTGGAAGAAACCGCCAAAGCCTGGCTTGTTGAAGCCGGCGCCGGCGAAAACTGGCACAACTTTGTCGCCTGGACGCTGGCCCAGGGCTGGCCGGGCCTGGAAAACCTGGCGCTGATTCCTGGCACAGTGGGCGGCGCGCCGGTGCAAAACATTGGCGCTTACGGCGTGGAGTTGCAAGACCGTTTTGAGTCGCTCGACGCGGTGGACCTGGCCAGCGGCAAAAGCTTCACGCTGAACGCGGCGCAGTGCGGCTTTGCTTACCGCGACTCGGTGTTCAAACACGCGCCGCCCCTGGTCTCGCAGCACGATGCGCCGCCGGACCATGCGTTCGCCACCGGCATGGGCCTGGCCGGCCGCGCGCTGATCACCCACGTGCGCTTCTGGCTGCCCAAACCCTGGAAGCCGGTGCTGGGCTACGCCGACATCGAAAAGAAGCAGGCCGCCACTGGCGAAAAAGCGCCCTCGGCCCAG
>JANNEZ010000408.1:0-2659 GCA_031379255.1 Rhodoferax sp.
CGTTGGCGCTCAAGGTGCCGCTGTCGATTTGGTTTGCCTTCGGTGGCCTGGGCCTGGCACCGCGAGGCGCCGTCGGTTGCGCCTTGGCGTCCCTGGTCGTGGGTTATGCGCTTGTGGCGGTGGCCCTGTGGATGCTGCGCACTCGGCCGATGTACCAGCCCTTGCAGGTCTGGCAGCGCCTGGAAGCGCCCGACTGGCGCGAGATTGGCGGCTACGCGCGCTTGGGCGTGCCCAGCGCGCTGGCGGTGACCGTGGAGGTGACCTCATTCACCTTGATGGCGCTTTTCATCGCCCGCCAGGGCGCCGCTGCCGCCGGCAGCCACCAGATCGCCACCAACCTGGCGGCTCTCCTGTACATGATGCCATTGGCGATTTCGATCGCTGCCAGCGCCCGTGTGAGTTACTGGCTGGGCGCGGGCGATAGCGCGCGGGCGCGCCACGCGATCCGGCTGGGGTTGTTCAGTGTGTTGACGACCTCGCTGCTGTTGGCCGCTGCGCTCTGGTTGGGGCGTCACCTGTTGGTGCCGATTTACAGCGCCAACCCCGACATTGCAGCCCTGGCCGTGCCCACACTGGCGTGGGTTGCGCTGTACCACGTGTTTGACGGCTTGCAGTCGATCAGCCTTTTTTTGCTGCGCTGCTTCAAAATCGCGTTTGTGCCGTTTCTGGTGTACGTGGCGCTGCTGTGGGGCGGCGGTCTCGGCGGCGGCTACTGGCTGGCCTATGAGGGGCTTGGCCCGTGGGCGCCGATGCCTGGGCCACAAGCTTTCTGGATCACCAGTACCTTGGCCCTGGGATCGGCCGCGTTGACGCTGTTGCTTTTGCTGGCTTGGGCCGTGAAGCGCAAACGCAAAGAATTCGAATAATTTTCGTGTATATTAAATCTTATTAATAATAATGCCTAATTTATTAACATTTATTTAAATTAATTAGATAGCATAAATTCAAGTTTATACGTGACTTAATAGTGATTAATTTCAACTTAAATTTTCTTACAAAACATTTTCCAATGGCAATTCGGCGATCTGACGCACCCGGCGCGCGGGAAACACCACACTGAAGGTTGACCCAGCACCCGGCCGGGTGTCAATGCGCAGCTCGGCGTCGTGGCGCTGCGCCACGTGTTTCACAATTGCCAGACCCAGCCCGGTGCCGCCAGCCTCCATTTTTTCGCTCCGTGTGCGGCTGCGGTCAACGCGATAAAAGCGCTCCGTCAACCGTGGCACGTGTTCGGCATCAATGCCCGGGCCGTTGTCTTTCACGGCAAATTCGGCCCGTCCATCGTCGAACAAGCGCATGCCCACTTCGATCAAGCTGCCCGCCGGCGTGTACCGCACCGCATTGCCCACCAGGTTGGTGAAAGCGCTGAGCAGCTCGGATGCTGAACCGGAAACCTGAAGGTGCTCGCAAACCTGCGCGCCGCTGAATTCAATGCGGTGTTGCGGCTCGCTGGACTGCGCGTTGGCACAAGACAGCGCCCGCGCTTCGCCGACCACCTGCTCCATCAGCGGCCCCAGCGGCGTCCAGTTGTTGTCCGACACCGGCGGGCTGCCTTCGAGGCGAGAGAGCGCGAGCAAGTCAATCACCAGCGCCTGCATGCGCTGCGCCTGCGCCGCGATCAGCCCGAGGTAACGCTGGCGCTGCGCCTCGTCCAGCGGCAATGACTGCAGGGTTTCCACAAACCCGCTGACCACCGTGAGCGGCGTGCGGATCTCGTGTGAGACGTTGGCGACAAAATCGCGCCGCATGGCGTCGGCCTGTTCCAGCTGGGTCACGTCGCGCGACAGCAGCAAGGAGCGGCCTTCGCCATACCGGTGCAACTGCACGGCGATTTTGACGGGCCGCTGGGCGCTGGCATTTTTTGCCGGGATGGTGATTCCGGCCAGCAGGAGATCCGGCAATTCCCGCTGCGCAATGTAAGCCGCAAACGCCGGCTCTCGCACCAGGTTGCCAATGTGCTGTTGCAAATCACGCCCGGCTTCGAACCCGTAATGTGTAGCCGCCGTCTGGTTGAACCATTCGATGCGGGCGTCGGTGTCGAGCAACACAACGCCGTTGGGCGAAGCCTGCATGGCGTCCAGAAAATCCTGCAGGCGCGCGTCACTTTGAAGGGCGACGCGGCTGCGTTCCCTGACAAGCTTGCGCGATCGTTCATACACGTCGCGCCAGACACCGCTCAAAGCCAGGGGTTCGGCTGCGTCACCTTGCCTGAGCCAGTCCAGCAGGCGCCGCGCCAGCACCGAATCCCAAATGACCCAGGCCAGGCTCGCGACCACTGCGCCGAGCGCCCCATGCGCTACAGCCGTTTTAAGCGGCGAAGCCGCATCCCACCAATGCCCTGCGCCCACGCCCAGCGCCGCCCCGGCCGATTGCCAGGCCAGCAGCCACAGGACGCGCCACACCATGTGCGGGTCAGGGCGACGGATGGGCCGTCACCCGGTACCCGGCTCCGCGAACGGTTTCAACCATCGCGCCTGCCGCGCCAAGCGCTTCGCGGAGCCGTTTCACGTGAACGTCCACCGTGCGCTCTTCCAGAAAAACGTGGTCGCCCCAGACTTTGTCCAGCAACTGCGAGCGGCTGTGCACACGCTCGGGGTAGGTCATCAGGAATTGCAACAACTTGAACTCGGTGGGCCCAAGCTTCACCATCTGTTCGTTG
>JANNEZ010000462.1:0-3919 GCA_031379255.1 Rhodoferax sp.
CCAGATGCTGGCGTACTTGGCCGCCGACTTGGCCGGGCGCACCCGCAGGATGATGCCGTTGAGGATCAACCACCAGATGGGCTTGGGAATTTCCACCACGCGCGGGTCGCTCAAAAATTCGCCCAAAAATCGCCGCACGGCAGCGGCTGTGGGCGCGTCGGGCGTCCCGAGGTTGCAAAACAGGACGGCGGTTTTTTGCGCCTGGGCTGGCGCGCGTGTGACGGCCGCGTCCAGCGCGGGCTCTGGGGCGAATGGCGAGAGTTTGAAGAAAGGCATGCGTTATTCTCCCGCAACTGCCCACTGCCACTTGCACCATGCTCGACATTTCAAAAATCAAGGCCGTCACGCTCGATCTGGACGACACCCTCTGGCCGATCTGGCCGGTGATCGAACGCGCGGAAGACGCGCTGGCGGCGTGGTTGCGCCGCCATGCGCCGGCAACCGCGCCCCTGTTTGCCGACGTGGCCGAGCGCCTGCGCCTGCGGGAACATGTGGTGAGCGCTCGGCCGGATATCGGCCACAACATGAGCGCGCTGCGGCTGGAGGTGATCCGCCAGGCGCTGGCGCGGTGTGGTGACGACACCGCCCTGGCTGAGGCCGCCTTCGACGTCTTTTTTGAAGCACGCATGAAAGTGGATTTGTATGACGACGCCCTGCCAGCGTTGGAGTTTCTTGCCGCGCGGTTTCCGCTGGTGGCGCTCTCCAATGGCAACGCCGACGTGCACCGGGTGGGTATTGGCCACTTTTTCCACAACAGCGTCAGCGCCCACGAGTTTGGCGTGGGCAAACCCGATCCGCGCATTTTCCACGCGGCGGCGCAGTCTGCGGGATGCGGCGCGCAGGAGATTTTGCACATCGGCGACGACATGGCGCTCGATGTGCAGGGTGCGCTGGCTGTCGGCATGCAGACGGTCTGGGTCAACCGCAAGCAGGAGGCCTGGCCACCTCACTGGTCGAATGATGACCGGTCGCCCGGCGACCGGCCGCAGCTCACGGTGACAAGCCTGGCCCAGGTGGTTGAGGTGTTGCAGCGGGCGTAGTGGTGGTTGCAGTGGCAGTGGCGCTGGTTTGCGCGATGTTCCGAAGTTTGCCGCGGACAAAATCAAGGTGTTGGCGCAAGGTGTAGACACGGTCTGAAAATGCCAACGCAAACCGGGCGCCGATGATTTCCTGCTCAATTGTGTCCAGTCTCTGGAAGGTTTCCTTGATTTCGTCCGCCGTAAGTGGACGGGACAAAATCGCGCTTTCGATGAATTTGATTTCACCGTAGCG
This sequence comes from Rhodoferax sp., assembly GCA_031379255.1. Taxonomy (GTDB): domain Bacteria; phylum Pseudomonadota; class Gammaproteobacteria; order Burkholderiales; family Burkholderiaceae_C; genus JANYCG01. The sequence goes on from JANNEZ010000462.1 coordinate 1,273, forward strand.
GTTGAACAGGCGGTTTTTCTGCTTCCAGCTCAGGACCGTTGGCAATACGGTAAACAGCGGCACCATCAGCGCCACCATCGGCAGCAGGAAGAGGATCAGGCGCTGCACGAAGTTCGCCATCCAAAACGGCAAGTAGCGTTGCAACAAGGGGCGGCCATTTTTGAGGTACCGCTCGGTCTCCTTGGCCAGCGGAAAGTCGGTGCCTTGTGTACCCGGAAAGTCGCCGGGGCGGCTCAGCAGCCCCGGACGTGAATGAATCTGTTGCGCCGCGTCCAGCAGCAAGTACGCCAGGGCAGGGTGCATGTCCTCCTGGATCACCAAATTGGCCGTGGTGGCGATGAGCGCGACATCGCGCGCCGGAATATTGCGCTCCGGGTTGACCGACCCCAATTTCAGGCTGACCGGCTGAAAATACGGCAGGCGGCGCGACAGACCTTCCACCTGGCGCATCGACGCCAGCGCCACGCTGCTGTCATTGAGCAGGTAGTTGACCACCGGCGCCTCGGGCGCCGCCACCAGGATGACCGCATCGAGCTCGTCGGCCTGAAGGCGTTTGGCCGCCGCCATGCCGCCTTCGTTCACCAGCACGGTGTCGCCCCGGGGTGTGCCGTCCGGGTTGAGCACACCAAATGACTTGAGCAGCTCGATCGCGAGCTTGTTGGTGCCGCTGTTGGCAAGACCGATCGACAGCCGCTTGCCCTGCAGCGCAGCCAGGCCGTCATTCAGATTCAGCGTGCGCGAAAAAATCCAGACCGGCTCGTAGGTCACCGTGACCAGTGTCCGCAGGCGCGAGTCGGACTCGTCTTTTTGCGGGTCCAGTGCCAACACGCCCAAACCGCCCTGTACCAGGCTGACGTCAACGCTGCCGTCATGCAGCCGCTGCAGGTTTTCAAACGAACCGGCGGAGTTTTTCAGCACCAGGGTGACGCCATTTTCTTTGAGCAAAGCCTGGTACTTCAGGCCAAACTGGTGGTAAGCGCCATCGGGCGCGCCGGTGCTCATGGTCAGCGTACGCGGCGGTGATGGGCTGAACGTGCGCAGCGCGAACCAGATCACGACGCCCAATACCAGCGCAACAACGAGCCAAATTGGAACGCTGCGGTTTTTTCCGGGCTGGGGAATGGTCATGGCAACCTTGAGTATGTCTGCATTGTGCCCAGCGCGTTCACTGCGGCCGTCGCGCTGCGCACCGCGCCTTCCAGTGTGGCAGGGTAGGGGCCCGCGCAATAGTCGCCACAGGCCAGCAGACCCGGCGCAACGTTCAGTCCGGGGCGCTGCAGACCGGGTGTGCAGGCAAAGGTGGCGCGTTTTTCAACGATCGTCTGGATCGGCTGAACCGCAAGACCCAATTGCGCGCGGGCCTGGGCCACCACCGCCGCTTCCAGTGCGTCGCGTTCGCCGGAGCTTGCGCTGACAACAAAAGCCAATAGCCCCGCAGGGCCGCCCAATTGGCCTCGGTCGAAGGCGAATTGTGCCGGGTGCCACCTGGCTTCGGAACTCTCGGCCGTGGCTCCGGCAGTCAGCGCCCGGCTGCGCAGGGTGAGCATTGGACTCTTGAGGCGGGCGCCGGGAGAAAAGGCGTAGACCGTGGTGATGGATTCGAATGAAAGGGCCTTTGCCGTGGCTGCCCAGTCCCGCATGGCCTGGGCGGTCGTGTCGTCGGCAAACTGCGCGGATTCGCCCACCAGGGTCGCCGCGCCCGACGCCGACGCGGCAAGGATGACCGCGTTGAACCTTTCGCCGTTGACGCGCCAGCCACCGGCGGGATCAGGCCTGAGGCTGTCAACGCGTGTGGCCATGTTCAATTGCGCACCACGGCCGGCCAGCCAGTTTGTCGCGACCTGGGGAAACAGGGCGGTCAAATCAAGCTTGGGGAGCAACAGGTTGGAGCTGCCCGGGCCACCGAATATCGAGTCGCGCATGATTCGCAGGAACACCTGGCCGCTGGCGCGGTCAGCCGGCGTGTTCAGGGCCGAAACACACAAGGGCTCGATCAGCTCCACCATGACACGTGGACGAAGTGACGCACACAACGCACTGACTGTTGTGGCGCTTGGGCAGGTGAATCCCATCCATTGCCATCGCACCGCTGCTTTTGACAAAGACAATTTGTCCAGCGTGCTCCAGCCTCTGGCTGCCCAGAGGCCGCCCAAGGCGTCCAGTGGCGACAACCAACGCGGGAATTCGATCCCGCTGTCGTCTGCGAAGCGCAAAGTCAGTGGCAGGCGAAGGAGCGCGGTTGCAGGATCTGCGCCCACGAGCGACATCAAGCGAAGGGTTTCCGAATACGCGCCGATCAGAATGTGCTGTCCATTGTCAAGCACCACTTCGGTGCCGTCCGGCAAAGTCCCCTGGACTGCCCTGGCCCTTCCGCCCAAAGCGCGGGATGCTTCAAAAACAGTAGCCGTGTGACCGCTCTGGGTGGCTTCGACCGCGGCGGCCATGCCCGCCCAGCCGGCCCCAATGACAGACACGCGCATGTCAGGTTTTGCCCAGCGCCTGGACGCGCCAGGCCAGCCACAGTTTTCGCAGCGGCGTGAGACTGACCCGTTGGTACATCACCTGAAAGTTGTCGCGTTCGATTTCGCGCAGCAACGTGCGGTAGATGCTGGCCATCATCAGGCCGGGCTTTTGAGCGCGCCGGTCG
>JANNEZ010000486.1:0-13959 GCA_031379255.1 Rhodoferax sp.
CCGGGCTTGCGCACGCTCACGTTGGCGTCGCAGCGGAAGCTGCCTTCCTGCATGTTGCCGTCGCAGATGCCGATCCAGGTGACGATTTTGTGCAGCTCTTTGGCGTAGGCCACCGCCTCGCTGCTTGAGCGCATGTCGGGCTCGGTGACGATCTCCAGGAGCGGCGTGCCGGCGCGGTTCAGGTCAATGCCGCTCATGCCGCCGCCGCCCAATGCCGCGTCTTCGTGCAGCGACTTGCCGGCGTCTTCCTCCAGGTGCGCGCGCACCAGGCGCACTGACCGCTTTTCGCCATCGAGAAAGAACTCTACTTGCCCGCCTTGCACCACCGGAATTTCAAACTGGCTGATCTGGTAACCCTTGGGCAGGTCGGGGTAAAAGTAGTTCTTCCGGGCGAAGACACTGCGCGGCGCAATGTGGGCGCCGATGGCCAGGCCGAACTGGATGGCGCGCTCGACCGCGCCCTTGTTCATCACCGGCAAGGTGCCCGGCAGCGCCAAGTCAACCGCGCAGGCTTGCGTGTTGGGTTCAGCGCCAAACGCCGTGGAAGCCCGGCTGAAAATCTTGCTCTGCGTGGATAGCTGCGTGTGGGTTTCGAAGCCGATGACGACTTCGTAGCCGTTGACCAGCGGACCGGTGGGAATTTTTGATTCAGTCATGTTCAAAACCCCGCTGGCTTCGCGTGGTGGAAGTCGGTGGCTTGCTGAAAGCGGTGCGCCACATTGAGCAGTTTGCCTTCCTGCAGGTAGTTCCCCAGCAACTGCATGCCGACGGGCATGTTGGCGGCGCCAAACCCGACCGGCAGGCTCATGCCGGGCAACCCGGCCAGTGAACCCGGCAGCGTGAAAATGTCCGCGAGGTAGTTGGCCACTGGGTCGTCAGACTTCTCGCCAATCTTCCACGCTACGGTGGGTGCCACGGGGCCAGCGATCACGTCGCAGTGTTGGAACGCGTTTTGAAAATCGTCCGCGATCATGCGGCGGATCTTTTGCGCCTGCAGGTAATAGGCATCGTAATACCCGTGGCTCAGCACGTAAGCGCCGATCATGATGCGGCGTTTGACTTCGTCGCCAAAACCTTCGGCACGGGTCTTCTTGTACATGTCGGCCAGATCGGTGAAATGGGCTGCGCGGTGGCCAAACTTCACGCCGTCAAAGCGGCTCAAATTGCTGGACGCTTCGGCTGGCGCGATGACGTAATAAACCGGGATCGACAGCTCGGTGCGGGGCAGCGAGACCGGCACCAGTTTCGCGCCGAGCTTTTCATACTCTTTCAGCGCGGCATCCACCGCGCCACGCACATCGGCCGCGAGCCCTTCTCCGAAAAACTCCTTCGGGATACCGATGCGCAAGCCTTCAATCGGGGCGTTGAGGGTGCGTAAAAAATCTTCCGCCGGCACATCCAGGGAGGTTGAATCGCGGTCCAGATCGGGCCCGCACATGGCGCTTAGCAGCAACGCGCAATCTTCGGCCGTGCGCGCCATCGGCCCGGCCTGGTCAAGACTGGAGGCGAAGGCGATCATGCCGTAACGCGAGGCGCGGCCATAGGTGGGTTTGATGCCGGTGATGCCGCAAAAAGACGCTGGCTGGCGGATTGAGCCGCCGGTGTCGGTGCCGGTGGCTGCGGGCACGAGGCGTGCCGCGACGGCAGCGGCGCTGCCACCCGAGGAGCCGCCAGGAATCCGGCTGGTGTCCCACGGGTTTTTAACGGGTGAGGGCGCGTCAAAACCCACTGGCGCCACCGCTGAGTTTTCATTGCTGGACCCCATGGCGAACTCGTCGCAATTGAGTTTTCCGAGCGTCACGACACCTTGAGTCTGGAGCTTTGCCACTATTGTGCTATCAAAAGGAGAGCGATACCCTTTCAACATCCGGGAGCCGGCAGTCGAGGCAAAGTCTTTGGTGACAAAAATGTCTTTGTGGCCGATGACCACGCCTTCAAGGATTCCGGCAGTCCCGTTGGCTATGCGTTGGTCGGCTCGGGCGGCTTCGCGCAGCGTGACTTCTTCGTCGATCGCCACAAACGCGCCCAGTTGCTGGTGGATCTTGGCGCGGTCCAGAAAGTGTTTTGAAACATCAGTGGCCGAGACTTTGCGCGCGGCCAGATGGGCGGCCAATTGGGCCACCGTCAAATCATGCAACTGGCTCATTCGATCACCCGGGGAACGAGAAACAGACCCTGTTCCACGGCAGGCGCGCTGCGCTGGTTGGCTTCGCGCTGGTTGGGTTCGCTGGCGATGTCGTCGCGCAGGCGCAGGGTGATGTCCTGCATCACTGCGACCGGGTGGGCCAGGGGTTCGACGCTGGTGGTGTCGACGGCACGCATCTTTTCCACGATGTCAAAAAAACCGTTGATCTGGGTCAACATGCGCGCGCTCTCGGCGGCGCCAAGCTCAAGCCGGGCCAGATTGGCAATTCGCGAAATGTCGGAGGGTGTCAGGGACATGGCAAAAAAGGGGCGAAAAAAGGTCTGAAACGGGATGTAATGGCTGGCAATTCGCGTCAAAGCCCGGCCGGCCGGCAAGGGTTCTGCAGAGGCGATAGGGTATTATCCCGCCTTTGGTGCAGAGCCTTCCGATGCTCGGGGTCGGTCGGGTTTAGGCGCCCGAAAAACCATGTTGGATTTGACAAATATAGCGATGGGGGCCGAAGTGTTCCCCGTGCTCGAGAGGATTTTTGATGTTTAGCGCATTCCGCCGGTACTTTTCCACCGACCTGGCGATTGACCTTGGCACTGCCAACACCCTGATTTTTGTCCGTGACAAGGGCATCGTGCTCGACGAACCCTCCGTGGTCGCCATCCGCCACGAAGGAGGCCCACAGGGCAAGAAAACCATCCAGGCGGTGGGCAAGGAAGCCAAGGCCATGTTGGGCAAAGTGCCTGGCAACATCGAGGCGATCCGTCCGATGAAAGACGGCGTGATCGCCGACTTCACCGTCACCGAGCAGATGCTCAAGCAGTTCATCAAGATGGTGCACCCGCGCGGCATTTTCAAACCTAGCCCGCGCATCATCATCTGTGTGCCCTGCGGTTCCACCCAGGTGGAGCGGCGGGCGATTCGCGAGTCTGCGCTCGGCGCGGGCGCCAGCGACGTGTTTTTGATTGAGGAACCGATGGCCGCCGCGATTGGCGCCGGCCTGCCGGTGAGCGAGGCCAGCGGCTCGATGGTGGTCGACATCGGCGGCGGCACCACCGAGGTGGGCGTGATCTCGCTCGGCGGCATGGTCTACAAAGGCAGTGTGCGGGTGGGCGGCGACAAGTTTGACGAAGCCATCATCAACTACATCCGCCGCAACTACGGCATGCTGATTGGCGAGCCCACGGCCGAAGCCATCAAGAAAAACATTGGCTCGGCGGTTCCGGGCAGCGAAGACAAGGAGATGGAAGTCCAGGGCCGCAATCTGAGCGAGGGCGTGCCGCGCAGCTTCACGATCTCAAGCAACGAGATTCTGGAGGCCTTGACCGACCCGCTCAACAACATTGTTTCCGCCGTTAAAAACGCGTTGGAGCAGACGCCGCCCGAACTGGGCGCCGACATCGCCGAGCGCGGCATGATGCTGACCGGCGGCGGCGCGCTCCTGCGCGACCTGGACCGCCTGCTGGCCGAAGAAACCGGCTTGCCGGTGCTGGTAGCCGAAGACCCGCTGACCTGCGTGGTGCGCGGTTGCGGCATTGCGCTGGAGCGCATGGAGCGCCTGGGTTCCATTTTCACGTCTGAATAAGTTACCTGTTTGACCTGTTGCCGGCCCGTGTGCCGCGTCGAAAACCGGGACAATAAACGCCCATGCCACTTGGGACACTTGACAGAACACCGCCGCCATTTTTCCGGCAGGGGCCGTCTGCACTTTCAAAACTGACGGTTTTCAGCGCCCTGGCCCTGTTTTTGATGGTGGCCGACAACCGTTTCAAAATCGCCCTGCCGGTTCGCACCACCGTCGCGACAGCGTTGCGGCCGGTGCAATGGCTGGCCATGCAGCCGGTGACTTGGGCCCAAGGCGGGGGCCAATACTTTGAGTCGCTGAACCAGGCGCAATCCGGGGCGGCGCAGGCGCTGGCCAAGTTGACCGCGCAATCGCAGCGGGCCAACCAAGCCGACCAGCTGCTGCTCGAAAACCAGCGCTTGCGCCAATTGCTCGGCTTGCGCGAGCGCCTGAACGTGACCGGGCAGGCCGCGCAGGTGCTGTACGACGCGGCGGACCCCTATTCACGCAAGGTGATCATCGACGTCGGCATGGCCACGGGTGTTGTCGCCGGTTCTCCTGTGATTGACGATGCCGGCGTGCTCGGCCAGGTCACCCGGGTGTACCCGACTGTGAGTGAGGTGACGCTGGTGACCGACCGTGACCAGGCCATTCCTGTGCTGAACACCCGCACCGGCGCGCGGGGCATCGCTTTCGGCGAGGCCTCGCTGGTGTCTGGCGCGCTGGAGTTGCGCTTCATGTCCGCCAATGCCGACGTGCAAGCGGGCGACCTGCTCTCGACCAGCGGTGTCGACGGTGTCTACCCACCCGGATTGCCGGTGGCGCGGGTTGACAAGGTGGAGCGGCGTTCAGACAGCGCTTTTGCCCGGATCACTTGCACGCCTCTGGGCCGCCTTGCGGCGACGGGCATGGTGATGGTGCTTGCCAGCGCGACAGCCCAAACCGCGCCGCGCCCTGAAGCGGATTTGCCCGCCGTTGCCACCGGAAAAAAGGGGGCGAAAAAATGATCATGCGCCAGGGGCAACAACTGCTGCTGCCAGCCAACCCGCTGTTCATTTGGGGCAGCCTGCTGGCGGCGCTCTTGCTCAGCATGCTGCAAAACATCGGCCTGTGGGGACGCGCCGCCTGGGTGCCGGATATGATGGCGCTGGTCTTGGTGTTCTGGAGCGTGCACCAGCCACTGCGGGTGGGTATTGGCACCGCTTTTGTGTTTGGCCTTTTCATGGACGTGCACCAAAGCTCACTGCTCGGGCAACACGCCCTGGCCTACACAGTGCTCAGTTTCCTGGCGATCGCGATCCACCGGCGCCTGTTGTGGTTCAGCGTGCCTTCGCAAGCTTTGCAGGTCTTGCCACTGTTCGCCGCGGCTCATGCCATCCAGCTGCTGATGCGCATGCTGGCGGGCGGGCAGTTCCCCGGCATCGCCATGTTTGCCGCGCCCCTGATCGAAACTCTGCTGTGGCCTATCGTGAGCGTGATCCTGCTGGTGCCGCAACGCAGGGCGCCCGATCCAGACGCCAATCGTCCGCTATGACTGAATTGAGGAATATCGAAGCGGACCTGGCGCGGTTTCGCGCGCGCATGTTTGTGGCGGCTTTGGTGGTGGTGCTGTGTTTTGTGTTGTTGGCTTCGCGCATGGCTTACCTGCAGATCTACCGCCATGAAGACCTCAAGGAGCAGGCCGAGAACAACCGCACGGCCATTGTTCCCGTGGTGCCGAACCGTGGCTTGATCCTGGACCGCAACGGCGTTGTCCTGGCGAGCAACTATTCGGCCTACACACTCGAAATTACACCCGCCAAGGTGGCCAACGTCGATGCGGCCATTGCGGCTCTGGCGGGCATTGTCGATATCACGCCGCGCGACCGGAAACGTTTCAGGAAACTGCAGGAGGAGTCGAAAAACTTCGAATCACTGCCGATCCGCACCCGCCTCACCGATGAAGAAGTGGCGCGGTTCGCCGCGCAGCGGTTTCGTTTTCCGGGCATCGACATCAAGGCGCGTTTGTTCCGCAGCTACCCGTATGGCGAGGTGGGCAGCCATGTGGTCGGGTACATCGGGCGGGTCAACCAGGCCGAGAAAAAGGGGATGGAAGACTGGCCCGACGAAGTCCAGACCAACTACCGCGGCACCGAATACATCGGAAAACTGGGCGTCGAGCAAAGTTTTGAGGGCCAGTTGCATGGCACCACAGGCGTGGACTCCATGGAGACGTCGGCCGGCGGGCGGGCCGTGCGCAAGCTCGCCAGCAGCCCTTCGACACCCGGCCACACGGTGCAACTGGCCATCGACATCAAGCTGCAAAAACTGGTGGAGGACCTGTTTGGCGACCGCCGCGGCGCGCTGGTGGCGATCGACCCGCAAACCGGCGAGGTGCTGGCATTCGTGAGCAAGCCGACCTTCGACCCCAACCTGTTTGTTGAAGGCATCGATTCCGACAGCTGGCAAGCGCTCAACGAATCCCTCGACAAACCTCTGCTGAACCGGGCCCTGCGCGGCACCTACCCGCCGGGCTCCACCTACAAGCCTTTCATGGCTTTGGCGGCGCTGGAAACCGGCAAACGCACGCCCGAGCAATCCATCCAGGACCCGGGCTTTTACATGTTCGGCAACCACCGTTTCCGCGACGACAAGGAGGGCGGGCACGGCTCGGTCAACATGTACAAATCCATCGTGCAGTCGTGCGACACGTATTACTACATCCTTGCCAACGACCTCGGTGTGGACGGCATCCACGCCAACTTGAGCAAATACGGTTTTGGCGCGCTGACCGGCATTGACATCCAGGGCGAGGTGCGCGGACTGCTGCCCTCCACGGACTGGAAACGCCGCGCCTACAAAAAACCCGAGCAGCAGAAGTGGTACGCGGGAGAAACCATTTCACTCGGCATTGGGCAGGGTTACAACAACTTCACCATGCTGCAACTGGCCTCGGCCACGGCGACGCTGGCCAACAATGGCGTGAAGATGAAACCGCATCTGATCAAAAATGTGATCGACGTGCTGACGAAAGCGCCAAGCGCGACCGAGCGCCAAACCGTGGGTGAAGTCGTCGCCAAGCCGGAAAACATCGCGGTGATCCGCCAGGCCATGGCAGGTGTGAACATCGAAGGCACCTCGGCCTCAAGCTTCAAGGGCGCGCCCTACACCAGCGGCGGCAAGACCGGAACGGCGCAGGTCATTGCCATCAAGGCCAATGAAAAATACAACGCTGCCAATGTGGCCGAGCGCAACCGCGACCACGCCCTGTTCAGCGCCTTTGCGCCTCTAGAGAACCCCAGAATCGCGCTGGCCGTCATTGTGGAGAACGCCGGTTTTGGCTCGCAAAACGCCGCGCCCATTGCCCGGCGCGTATTTGACTACTGGCTGGCGGGCCAGTACCCGAGTGAAGAAGACGTGGCGGCCGTGCGTGCGGCAAAAGCCACGGCGCCGATTGGCAAACCGCGCCTGGTTGCCGATATGGTATGGCCGATGGCGGGGCCATGAGATTCTTCGGGGGGCTGACAAACAAAAAAGGCGCCAGGGTCGCTGGCGCCTTTTGAATGAAAACCGGCTGACGGGTCTTCGGTTGATTGTTGATTTTTTGCCTGGGCAGTCTCCTCGGCCCTTGTGCCGCGCAGAGCTTGTGGCTCCGCCGCAGCGTCGAGTGGGCAGACTATAGGGGCAGGCGCCCACACGGTGCATCAGGATTTTCCCCTCGGGTCAAACCCTGCCACTGTCCTCAAAAATCCATTGCGCCGCCTTCTCCGCAATCATCAGTGTCGGCGAGTTGGTGTTGCCGCTGGTGATGGACGGCATCACACCAGCGTCCACCACGCGCAGGCCCGCGATCAGGCCATTCCGCCCGCGTACGCGCAGGCGGGCGTCAACCACCGCCATCGGGTCATCTGCCCGGCCCATTTTGGTGGTGCCCACCGGGTGGAAGATGGTCGTGGCAATGTCACCGGCCAGCTTGGCCAGTTCCCCATCGGTTTGGAACTGCGCGCCTGGCTTCCATTCCTGCGGCTTGTACTTGGCCAGCGCCGGCTGGGCGACGATTTTGCGCGTCACGCGCAGCGAGTCCGCTGCGACCTTGCGGTCCGTGTTGGTGCTTAAATAATTGGGCGCGATCCGGGGCGCGTCTTCAAAGCGGTTGCTTTTGATCTGCACCGTGCCCCGGCTGGTCGGGTTCAGGTTGCACACGCTGGCGGTGAAGGCGTTGAAGCGGTGCAGCGGCTCGCCAAAGGCTTCCAGGCTCAAGGGCTGCACGTGGTACTCGATGTTGGGATACGGTTGGGCGGGATCGCTGCGCGTAAATGCACCCAACTGGCTCGGCGCCATACTCATCGGCCCGCTTTGTTTGAGCGCAAACTCCAGCCCGATCTTCGCCTTGCCCCACAGGCTGTTTGCCAGTGTGTTGAGGGTTTTGACGTTCTCAACCTTGAACACCGCGCGGATTTGCAGATGGTCTGACAAGTTGGCACCCACTCCTGGTGCATCGAGAGCCACCGGTATATTGTGCTGTTGCAGCAGCGCCGCCGGGCCAATGCCCGAGAGCTGCAAGATCTGCGGCGAACCAATGCTGCCAGCGCACAGCAACACCTCGCGCGTTGCGGTGGCGGTGACCAGTTCATGGGTCGCCCAGACCTGCACGCCGGTGCAGGCCTGGCTGCCATCCGGGCGGGTTTCGATGACCAGGCGCGACGCTTGGGCCGATGTCCACATCTCGAAGTTGGGCCGGCCATAACAGGTGGGGCGCAAAAACGCCTTGGCCGTGTTCCAGCGCCAACCGCTCTTCTGGTTGACCTCGAAATAACCTACACCTTCGTTGGAGCCCCGGTTGAAGTCGTCGGTGGCCGGAACGCCGGCCTGTTGGGCGGCCTGTGAAAACGCGTCCAGCACGTCCCAGCGCAGGCGCTGCTTTTCAACCCGCCACTCGCCCCCGGCATTGCGGCCGCGCAGCAGCTTTTGGTACGGCGTGTCAGCGGCAGCCATCAACTCAGGCGCCGCACCGCGTGCGCCGTGGAATGCGTCGGCCCCTTTGTGGTGGTCTTCATGCAGCTTGAAATAGGGCAGGGCGTTTTGCCAGTTCCACGTGTCATCGCCTGTCTCGTCCGCCCAACGGTCGTAATCGCGGGCCTGCCCGCGCATGTAAATCATGCCGTTGATGCTGGAGCAGCCGCCCAGGGTTTTGCCGCGCGGGTAACGCAGCGCCCGGCCATTCAAACCGGCGGCGGGCTCGGTGTTGTAGAGCCAGTCGGTGCGCGGGTTGCCAATGCAATACAAATAACCCACCGGGATGTGGATCCAGTGGTAGTCATCTTTGCGGCCCGCTTCAATCAGCAACACGCGTTTGGTGGCATCGGCGCTCAGGCGGTTGGCCAGCAGGCAGCCTGCTGTGCCGGCGCCGATGATGATGTAGTCGAAAACAGTGTCGCTCATGAGTGAAGGTCGATCCAGTCTTGCACTGAGCCCACAACACGCAAACCTTCGATGCGTTTGAAGTGCGTAGCGAAAGTCAATACGGGACAGTCGAGTTCCATGGCGCTGGCGGCAATCCAGATGTCGTTGGTCGGGATGGGCGCGCCCCGCACCCGCAGTTGGTGACTCAAAAATGCATATTCGCGGCTGGTGGGCGCGCCTGCGACCGCAACCGAGACGGTGGGAGATTCGAGAAATTGTTCCAAAAGCAGTTCGTTGGAAGCGTTGCGATTGCCGTTGACGAAACCAAACCTCAACTCGCCCAGCACAATGGCGGGAATCCACACATGGCTTGCAGCTTTGAAGATATCCACAATCTCATTGACACCTTTGCGGTAAGCGCTGTAGACATTGGTGTCAATACACAAGGCAGTCATCGCCACATTTCGGGGTCGATTTCCCGCGTGCTTTTGGTAGCCTCCAGAAATTCGTCCTCGTCCGCCTGGCTCCAACCGCCGGCAAATTTGCCCAGATCGTTGCGTGGCCGCAGGCACTCGTGCACAGACTCGCCCGCCAAAGACGGCGCAGGCGCAGGCCGCAAAGCCGATTCAATCAGCTGGTGCAAAAACCGGTTCACACTCAAGTCGCGCTTCTTGGCTTCGCGCTTGAGCCTTGCGGCGAGTTGGTCGTCGAGGTCGCGGATGATGAGGGTACTCACTGGGGGCCTCCTTGTGCAGGAAGCCGAATGATATCGCGATATCATTCGGCTTCCTGCACAAGCGACTAACCGGTAATGCAGAAATCAAATGAGCAGGTATTGTCAGTCCAGAGCAATGCCGGACTTGGCGGCGACGACTCGCCAGCGGCTCACTTCCGATTCGGTCAGTTTGGCCAATGCTGCCCCCGTATATTGCTCAGGCGGCAGCATCTGGATGGCTTGTTCGGCCATTTTGCCGGTGAAGGCAGCGTCTTTCATCACCTTCAGGTAGGCGTTCTGCACTTTATCCATGGCGGCCTTGGGCGTTCCTTTGGGCGCGTAGATGCCATACCAGGTGCTGGCTTCAAATCCAGGCATGACGGTTTCGTTCAGCGTGGGCACATCTTTAAGCTGGGGCAAACGCACTTTGGACGTGACTGCAAGCGCACGAACTTTCTGGGTTGAGATTTGCGGCAAGGCGGTGTTGGTCTGATCGAACATACCGTCGATTTGGCCGCCTATCACGTCGGTCAGCGCCGGGGCCGCGCCCTTGTAGGGAACTTGGGTAACCTTGATGTCAGCGCTGTTGGCCACCAAGGCGGCGATCAGGTGTGAACTGGAGCCGACACCTGCATTGCCGATGAAGAGTTTGTCAGGATTCTTTTTGCTGAAGTCAACCAACCCAGCAATGTCTTTGGCCGGATGCGCGGCACGCACCATCAGCACCAGAGGCGTATCAGGGAAGCGGAATACAGCCTCAAAGTCCTTTATCGGGTCGTAGCTGAGTTTTTTGTACAGCGCCGGTGCCGCGCCCATGTAACCCATGTGCCCGACCAGCAACGTGTAACCATCCGGCGTAGCGCGTGCCACCTTGGCTGCACCCACCGTACCACCTGCTCCGGGTGCATTCTCGATCAAGATGGGCTGGCCCAGTTCGCGCGCCACGCGTTCGGCAATGTGGCGCGCCAACGCGTCGGTGGGGCCGCCTGCGGAAAAGGGCACAACCCAGCTTATGGGTTTGCTGGGATAGTCTTGGGCGTGGGCGGGGGCAATGCCGATTGCGGCAAAGCTGGCGAGGGCGAAAGCGGTGGAACGTAAGAAGCGCATGGAAGTCTCCGGAAAAAGTGGATGAAGGAGGGTGAAAGCGGAAGGGAAAAATCTGAAGTGGACGAGCCGGCTTTGAACCAGAGCGCTCAGATCTGGCTCGATAGAGCAAGCGCCTGATCCACCATCTGCGGCGCCAGGCCCAGATAGTTGGCCGGGTCGCACAGGTGGTCGATGGCGCTGCGTTTTAGAAGCAGCGTGACAGCGGGCAGCGCAGCCAGCGCTTCGGCCAGTGTGCCGCCCTGCTCATTCACCGTGCGGCAGGCGTCGTAGACCACGTCATGTGCCTGCTGTCGGCCCATGTGCGGGGCCAGGCCCATCATCACGGCTTCGGCGACGATCAGGCCACGCGTCAACCCCAGGTTCTGCTTCATGCGAGCCTCGTCAACAATCAGCCCGCCGAGCGCGAACTTGGCCTGGTGCAGCGCGCCTGCGGTGAGGATGAAACTCTCGGGAATGGCGATCCACTCTGCATGCCAGGGGCCGGTGGCGCGCTCGAAATCCTGCACCATGGCATCAACCATCAAGCCCGCATGCTGGCGCACAGCTTTGGACGCAGCCAGCATCAACTCGCTCGAAATAGGGTTGCGTTTTTGCGGCATGGTGCTGCTGGCGCCACGTCCCTTGACGAAAGGCTCGTACACCTCGGCGAACTCGGTGGAGGCCATGATCATGATGTCCAGCGCGATCTTGCCCAAGGAGCCGGTGACGAGTGCCAGCAGGTTCACCGCTTCGGCAAAGCCGTCGCGTGCCACGTGCCAGGTCGTGGCAGGCACGCCCAGGCCCAGTTCTTCGGCCATGGCTTTCTGCACCGCCAGCCCCTTGTCGCCAAGTGAAGCCAACGTGCCTGCGGCGCCGGCGAATTCCACCACAGCAACGCGCGGGCGCAACTGGGCCAGGCGCTCCTGATGGCGGTCAAACATGGCCAGCCAGATCGCCGCCTTATAGCCAAAGGTGACCGGCAGGGCTTGCTGCAAATGGGTGCGCCCGGCCATAGGCGTGTCGCGGTGCTTCTTCGCCAGTGCGGCCAGGATGTTGCGCAGCGCGCGGATGTCGGCGTCGATGCTGTCCAGCGCGTCGCGCACTTGCAGCGCCACAGCCGTGTCCATGATGTCCTGCGTGGTGGCACCCCAGTGCACAAAGCGCCCGGCGTCGCCGCACATGGTGACCAACTGGTGTACCAGCGGCAGAATGGGGTAACCGACGATGTCGGTTTCTTCGCGCATGTGGTCAAAGTCGATGCGGTCCAGCCGCGATTCATGGGCGATCACTTCAGCCGCTTCAACCGGGATCACGCCGCAGCGCGCCTCGGCTTTGGCCAGCGCGACTTCCGCATCGATGTAGCGCTGGATCAGCGCGCGGTCAGAGAAGACATTGCGCATGGCTTGGGTGCCAAAGGCGTCGCGGAACAGGATGGAGTCCACCACGGTGCTGGCGGAAAAGACAGGGTCAGACGAGTTTGGCAGTGCATTCATGGCGCGGTGGTGCAATCTATATGTTCGGACATATAGAATATTAATATGTCCGAACATATGGGATATTAGTAATTACCCTAGGATTGCGGCGCGCCTACACTTGAAAATATGCACGCCCCGGCCATCGAATCATCCTCAGCGTCAACTGACAACCCGTCTGGCACAGAACTGGGCAAGGCACTGGGCAAGCCGCATTTCTCCGGCATCGCCCAGCATCTGCGCGAGGCCATCCGAAAGGGGAGTTTCCCCCTTGGCTGCGTGTTGCCCACCGAACTAGATCTGTGCGCACACTACGGCACCAGCCGCCATACTGTCCGGATGGCCTTGCAGGAACTACAGCAGCAGGGCCTCGTGTCGCGTCGAAAGAATGCGGGCACCCGTGTCGAGTCGGCCCTACCGACGACGGGCTTCCAGCAGTCGCTGGCCTCCATCGACGACCTGGTGCAGTTTGGCGCCACACACACGCGTGTGGTGCAGCAGGTGGGCGAGGTCACGGCCCGCGCCGCGCTGGCGGGCTTGATGGGCTGTGCCGAGGGCACACGCTGGCTGCGCATTTCCAGCCTGCGTATGCAAAAAGCGGCTCAAAACGTGGCTCAAAATGCGGTTAAAGGCGCGCAGAAAGCGCCACCTGAACCGGTCAAGCCCATAGGCTTGACCGAGGTTTATGTTGCGCCCGGTTACGAGGGGCTGGAGGAGCGCGTCCGCGGGTCGCCCGACGTTCTGGTCAGCACTCTGCTGGAGGCGCACTACGGCGAGCACATCCAGGAAGTGACGCAAGACCTGTGCGCCGTGCAACTTCATGACGCTGCCGCCAACTACCTCGGCGTGGCGCCGCTAAGCGCAGGTTTGCGCATCACGCGCCGCTACTGCAACCAGGCTGGCCGCGTTGTTGAGATCAGTGTGACCTACCACCCGGCAGAGCGTTTTTCCATGCGCACGCGGTTGACACGCACCGGGGCATGAAGCTCACTTCGCCGTCGGCATCACAAACTCCGCCCCCTTGCCGATGCTTTCCGGCCAGCGTTGCATGATGGACTTTTGCTTGGTGTAGAAGCGCACGCCTTCTTCACCGTAGGCGTGCATGTCGCCAAACAGCGAGCGTTTCCAGCCACCAAAACCGTGCCAGGCCATGGGCACGGGGATGGGCACGTTCACACCGACCATGCCGATTTGCACGCGGCGGCTGAATTCGCGGGCCACGTTGCCGTCGCGGGTGAAGAGGCTGCAGCCGTTGCCGAACTCGTGTTCGTTCACCATCTGCAGCGCCTCGCCAAAATCTTTCGCCCGCACACACACCAGCACCGGGCCGAAGATTTCTTCCTTGTAGATGCGCATGCTGGTCGTCACATGGTCAAACAGCGTGCCACCGAGCCAGAAACCGCCTGCACAACCGTCTCCGGCCTGCGCGCCGCTGAAGCCGCGCCCATCCACCAGCAGCTTCGCGCCTTCTTTCACACCCACGTCGATGTAGCCGGTGATGCGCTCGTGCGCCACGCGGGTGACGATGGGGCCCATCTCGGCGGCCAGGTTAGTGCCGTTCAGAACCTTCAGGGTTTTGCTGCGTTCGACCAGCAGCGGCACGATC
>JANNEZ010000232.1:0-17424 GCA_031379255.1 Rhodoferax sp.
AGTCCTGTTGACACAGGGGCAACGGCTGGGCGCGTCATTCCCCACTGTGACTGGCCCAGGCGGGCTTTGCATCAGCAGCTTGATAGGGTGATATTTTTCCGTTTTATCGACATTGAGACCCAAACATGTCGCTTCAATCGACACGTTGTTGCTATATTGTCGATAAATTTCGATTTAATCGACAATTAATATCGATAAGCGTTATGATTTTTCTTTTCATCGACATGTCCGTCATTTGATGTTCGACCCCAAACGCCCTTTTGATTTGCCGCCGCTGCTGCGTGGCAGCGTGCCCATGGGGGATTGGGAAAGCACAGAGGTGTTCCGCGCTTGTATCAAGGCCAACACAGCTTTGGCGGCGCTGAAAGAGGCCACGGCGCTGCTGCCCAACCCTGACGTGATGCTCAGCTCTTTGGTGCTGCTCGAATCCAGGGCCAGCTCGGAGATTGAAAACATCGTCACCACGGCAGACGCGCTGTTTCAGTTTGCCGCCAAAGATGCGGCCAAAGCAGACGCGCCTACCAAAGAGACTCTGCGTTATCGCGAGTCGCTCTACAACGGGCTTGAAGCTCTGCGTTCACGCCCGCTTTCCACCACCCTGATGGAAGAGATTTGCAGCACAACCAAAGGCATGGAAATGCGCGTGCGCCAAGTGCCCGGCACGGCCCTGGTCAACGCGGGCACGGGCGAAACGATCTACACGCCACCGCAGGACGAGGCCGTTCTAAGGGATAAATTGGCCGACTGGGATCGCTTCTGCCATGCAAAGGAAGATGACGAACTGCGCGGCGGAGAAATCGACCCGCTGGTGCGCATGGCTGTGTTGCACTACCAGTTTGAGGCGATCCACCCCTTTCTGGATGGCAATGGCCGCACCGGGCGGGTGTTGAACTTGCTGTATTTGGTGGAAAAGGATTTGCTGACGTCACCCGTGCTCTACCTGTCGCGCTACATCCTGAAGCACCGCCGTCGGTATTACGCGCTCTTGCTGGCCGTCTCACGCGAAGGAAACACAGAGGCCTGGCAGCAATGGCTGTTGTACATGCTGGAGGCGGTGCGTGAAACAGCAGTGTGGACACTGGCCAAAATCAAGGCGATCGCCCGCCTGATGCAGCAAACGCATGGGCAGATTCAGCGCGACACCAAACTGGGCAATCAAAAAGGTTTGGTGGAGCTGATTTTCCGCCTGCCTTACTGTCGCATCGCTGACGTGGTGGAGGCGCAAATCGCCAAGCGGCAAACAGCAGCGGTTTACCTGCAAACGCTGACGGAAGCAGGACTTTTGCAACTGCAAGGCAATGGACGCGAAAAACTCTACCTGAACCACCGCCTGATTGATTTGCTGAAAAACGAAACGGCAGAAGGCGACGTGGCATAAAGCGCCAGTCAATCATTTCCCTCTGGTTTCGAGGTTTAACGGCAAATTTTGTTTGCTATTTTATTGATAGCTAATTGTTGCCATTCCACGAGACCTGGAGGCCTAAAAGGCATAAAATTTCGGGTTTGTCTTGCATTGTTAATACCCATGTTAATTACTGAGTCGTGGCTGGCTGCGCTGCTTTTGTGGCGGCTGCTAGTGACGATCCGCGCGGCGACCGGGCCATGCGCATGCGGTTTTGGGGTGGAAGTTCCGCGCGGCCACGAAAAATTCGTGCGACACAGTGGTCGCGGAATTTTTTGCTGACGCTTTGAAAGGCCGCTACCGCAACGCGTTCCACCCCAAAGCCCGGTCGCATGGCCCAATCACTGCGCTAGGTGGATACTTTTGAGGCTACAGGTATAGTACGTTTAGTGCTTATTCCAAGTTCATTCGTGCCGGGATTCATGGAAAATTTCCAACCGTATCTTGATACAAATTGCCAGCGATTCGATGAGTCTGCACACCGTTCGGGGAGAGTTTTTGGTGAATAGCTTGAAGAATAGCAACCAACTTCTGAAACGAAGTTTGCTTTGGTGATTGCGTAAAACTGGCTATGGCAACGCTGCAGACGGGAGAATCGTTCTTTCATCAAGTGATTGGTGACTTCATTGCTGTTAATGATCGCCTTTTAGAATTCGACACTTTTTCTAACAGGCGCGAACTCGTAAGGGCGGCGTTTTCTGCGGTTGAAGGTGTGCTTTGGCAGCTGAAAAGCCGAATATTTCAAGACGCATCCAGGTTTCTGTCGCTCTCAGTGCACGAGCAGGCTGCCCTACTTGAAGAATCTTATTCAGTCGATGATCGGGGAAACGTTAAGCCGCAGTCGCGTTATCTGCCAATTGCAGTTTCTGTCCGGCTAGTCCTTAACATTGTTCAAAGATATCGGCCGGAATACAAGCTTGATTTGACTCACGCGGGGTGGCAGAACCTGCTTCGCGGAATCGAAGTGCGTAACCGAATTGTTCATCCAAAGAACCTAGGAGAACTGGTGGTTAGCGATGCTGACATTGCAAGCTGCAATCGTGGTTTCTGCTGGTTTCTTGCGTTCGCCATTGAGGTCATGGCCGAATCGAAGGAACAGTATCAACAAGAGCTGACGCTACTGTCTGGAACAATCGAAAAGACGTCGCCAATTAAGGGAAATTTGGTATAAAAAAGTTGGTCGAGACGGACACGAGCCGCACCGCTAAAAACCAATCAAGCCCGGTGATAGGGCCATGTGGCCGGGCTTTGGGGTGGAACGCGTTGCGGTGACAGCCTCACAAAGCGCCGACAAAAAATTCCGCGACCACCGCGTCGTACGAATTTTTCCGTCCCGCGCGGAACTTCCACCCCGAAACCGCATGCGCATGACCCTGTCGCTGGGCGGGGGTTGATCAAGCCGGGCGCGGTAAACGATGGCGGCGCAGTTGAAAACCAGTCAACTCAACAAACCAGCAAGAACCCGCGCATCCACCATCCCCGGCAAATCCTGCAACACCGCCAGCACCTGATCGCGCTTGCCGTCCGTCAACGGCCGGGGCGCATAGGCCATACATTCGCGGAAACGCGCCTCGTGCTCGGCGTCTGTCAGATCGGCGCCGGGAAAACCGGGGGCAATGTCGAGGGCGCGTTTGTAGACTTTGCCGTCGCGCATGGTCACGTCCAGGTCAACAGCGGTGTGGCCGCGCGCGTCCAGCGCCGGGTCGGCCAACACGCTGATGCGGTTGATCAGGCTGCGCACTTCCGGGTTAGCTACTTCAGCGGGGGTGAAGTGTTGCAGGCGCGAAGACCCGCGCACAAAGGCGTTGGCCACGCAGTAGGCGGCGCTGAATTGCGCGTCGACGCGCGGGTTGGCGCCAGGGTTGAAGGCATGGCCAACCAGGCGATGCGCGTAGGGCGGCAGGCGCACTTCGGCTTTGAGAATGTCGTCTGCCTTCAAACCGGCTTCACCCACCAAGGCCAGCGCCAACTCCGTCACGCCCTGGGTCACGCCACAGCTGGGGTATTTTTTGAACACCATGCGGGTGAGCCGCCATTGCTCGCCGAGCCCGGCCAGCACGGTTTGCGGCTCGAGCGTGCCACGGCCAAAAATGTGCACATAACCGTAGTGCCCGGTCAAAAAATGCACCGGTCCGGTGATACCGCGCTTGGCCATCTGCGCGCATTGCACGCCGGCCTGCGCCACCCAACCCTGGATGACACGCACGGCGAGTGAGCCATCCACATTGCTCTGGAAGCTGCCGGCGCAACGGTTGAAGGCCAGCGCCAATGCGTGCAGGGTTTGGTCGGGCGTGAGGCGCAGCACCCGCGCGGCAGCAGCCGCCGCGCCAAACACCACGGCCACACCGGTTGGGTCATAACCGTTGTACTGCGCCTCAGACAGGTTGAAGCGTGAAGCGATTTCCGCGCCTGCCGCCAACGCGGCAAAAAACTCCGCGCCACTGCAGCCACCCGTCAATTCAGCAGCAGCCAGCGCCGCAGGGAAGATCGCCGCGCCCAGGTGGGGCCCTGGCGCCATGGCGTCGCAAAAATCAAGCGCGCGGCACATCGTAGCGTTGAATTGCGCGGTTGCCGCTGCGGGCAGTTTGTCGCCATAAACGAAGGTGGTGGCCTGCGCTGCGCCACCGGCCTCCAGCAGCATCTCGCGCATCGCCGCGATGCCGTCTTCCGCCGCGCCGGCCACGCCGGTGCCGATGACGGCCATGACCATCAGCCGCACAATGCGCCGCGCGGGTGGTGGCACCTGCCCGGCTTGCAACGAGCAGACAAATTCGGCGAGAGTTTGCTCTGCGTGGCTCATGGTTTTTTAAGGGCAGCAGATTTTGCTTTCACAGCGGGTTTCCGGGAAAATTTCGCGGCAGCCTTGCCCGGTGGTGCGGACCCGGGTGTGATCTCAACACCCGACTGCCGCTCAACCCAGCGCATCAGTTCGCTGACACTCGCGCCCGCCCCGGCCGCGATGTCGGCCGCCTGCCACAACTGCTGCGTCAAACCCGTCAGCGGCACCGAATTGCCATTGCCGCGCGCCAGCGTGGCGGCGATGCCGATGTCTTTGAGCATCAGTTCGAGTTTGAAGGGGTCGTCAAAACTGCGGCTGAGCACCCGCTGTTTGATGTGGTTTTGCGTGATCCACGACTGGCTGGTCGAGAGGTTCATCACCTCCAGCATGGCAGCCGGATCGAGCCCGCAGGATTTGCCGATCACCAGGCCCTCGGCGGTTGCGCTGAAGGTGATGGAGGTGACCAGGTTGTTGATGCATTTCATCGCGTGGCCGCTGCCGATGGGGCCGAGGTGAAACACGGCGCGGCCCATTGTGTCGAGCAAAGGGCGCACGCGTTCAAGGTCCGCCTTGGCGCCGCCGGCCATGAAGACCAGGTTGGCCTCTTGGGCGCCCCACTGTGCGCCGGATACCGGCGCGTCAACCATGGCCACACCTTGAGCGGCCAGCTTTTCAGCGGTCTGTTTGGTCAGCCAGGGTTCGGACGACGAGGTGTCGAGCAACAGGCTGCCGGGCTGCAGGCCCTCAGCTAGGCAATTGGCCAGGCAATCACCCAGGCCGTTTTTTCCCAGCACCGCCTGCTGCACCACCGCGCCATTGGGCAACATGGTGATCACCACATCGCTGCGCAGCGCGAGTTGCTTGAGCGACTTCACGGCGCGGGCCTTGCCGCCGAGTGATTGCGCCAACCGCTGGCAGGCGCCGGTGTTGATGTCATACAGCGTGAGCGTATGGCCGGCCTGGTGCAGGTGCGAGGCCATGGGCGAGCCCATCACGCCCAGGCCGACAAATCCAATGCGCATCGAGCGTGCGGGTTCAGTCATGAATGATTCCTTGAATTGGTACGCACACCGTTTGCCTTAAGCAAACTGTCGGTCGATTCATTATTATGCGAAACAGCGTCACTGAAATTTCAGAACCTCCGGAGGACCACCATGCTGAAGACTTTGCGCGGATTGAGTGTAGGGTTGATTCCGGCCCTGGCGCTGGCTGTCGCGTTCGGCCAAGCCCCCGACACCCGGCTGCTCAGCCGTGCGCAGGCCCTGAAGGCGCTGGAGCAGCCGGCCCCGGCGCTGCGGCGGGCGGGCGTGGAGCGCCTGGCTGAAATTGGCACCATGTCAGATGCCAATCGGCTCGCCCTGAGCCTGCATGACCCCGACGACCAGGTGCGGGAACTGACGGCGTCGTCGATGTGGAAAATCTGGAGCCGATCGGGTGACAAGACGACCGACAAGGCCTACCAGCAGGCCTTGCAATTGATGGACGCCAACCGTCTTGGCGAAGCCGTTGCGGCGTTTTCAGCCATCATCAAAAAGCACCCGGAATTCGCCGAAGCGTGGAACAAACGCGCCACCCTTTATTTCCTGATGGGTGAATTGGCGCTGTCATTGAAAGACTGTGCCGAAGTGATCAAGCGCAACCCGCTGCATTTTGGCGCGCTCTCGGGCTACGGCCAGATATACCTGCAAATGGGCGAGCTTGAGCGTTCACTGGGCTTTTTTGAACGCGCCTTGAAGGTCAACCCCAATTTGCCAGGCACCGAGGAGACCATTGATGCCTTGCGCAGCGAACTTGAAAAGCGGCGGCGCAACGCAGCTTGAATCAGTTGCCGCCCGCCCGCGTCAGAGCCTGGTCGAAGAAACTCAGTTCAATGTATTTGTCGGGCGCAGGCGGCACACCGCCCCACATGCCCTCCATTTCGGCGCGGATGGCCAGCACCGCCTTGAAGCCCTCCAGGTTGAAGCGGGCATCTGGCGCGAGCCCCGAGCCGGGTGCCACCAGGGTGTCATAACTGCTTTGCGCGACAGCCTCTGTTTGTTTGAATTGCGCCATCAGCAGTTGCACCATGTCCTGGCGCCGGGCCGGGTTCAGCACGATGCGCTGGCCTTCGATAGTCGCGGCCAGATAGTCCACCAGCGCCGTGGTGTTGCCAGCGGCCCAGGCCCGCATTACAAAGGCGCCTGTGGCCTGGTAGGGCCCCAGCAGCTCGAACTGGCTGCCCAGGCTCTTGAGCCCTTTTTCACGCACCGTGAAAGAAAACGGCGGGTTCACCATGCCCACGGCGAGTTGCGGGTCCGCCACCATGGCTGCCGAGCGCGGGCCGGTGCCGCCCGCGAGTTTGACCTGGTAGTCGCGGCCCTCCAGCAGGCCCTTGAGTTTGAGTATCTTTTTGCCCACCAGCGCATACGCCGTGTTGGGTGCATCCACCGCCATGCATTTGCCGCGCAGGTCTTCAAAACCGGTGATCTCGGGGCGCACCATCAGCTCGTTCATGCCGGCGTCGCCACCGCAGACGATGAGCACGTCTTGCCCGGTCTCCACCATGGCCACGGCGTTGTCAACCGCCGCATGGGCAATGTCAAAACGGCCCGCCGCCAGACCCGCGCGCTGCTCGTCGGAGTTGGGGGTGTTTTGCAGCTCGATGCGCAGGCCGTGCTTCTCGAAACAGCCCTGCTGGATCGCCGCGAACAGCGGCAGGTTGCTGGAGGTGTTGAAAATGTTGACGCGTAAGTGCATGGAGTTCCCTTGCAAGCAAGTCGGTGAGTTGGTCCTTGCGAAGCTTATGCCGCCAGCGCTGCCTGGCGCAGCCGGTCTGGCGTGAACGGCATGTCACGCACGCGCAGACCCGTGGCGTCAAACAGTGCGTTGGCGATCGCCGCCGCCACTGGCCCGTGGGTAGCCTCGCCCGCGCCGACCGATTTTTGAGCGGGTTGGTCGATGGTATGCACTTCCACCTGCGGCACCTCTGAAAACCGCAAAATGGGATAGGTCTCCCAAGTGGTGCTGGTGATGCGGGTGGCGTCGAACTGCACGGCTTCCTTCAGCACCCAGCTCACGGTTTGAATGGCACCGCCTTCGATCTGGTTGCAAACGCCGTCGGGGTTGACCACCAGGCCGACGTCCACAGCAATCCACAAATCCGTCACCCGCAGTTCGCGCGACGCGTCCACGCGGGCCACCACGGCACAGTAGGCGCCGGTGTTTTTGTAACGCGTCAGCGCCAGGCCCATGCCGCACCCTTCGGCCAAAGTGCTGCTGCCATTGGCGCGCGCAGCCCAGCCGGCTTTTTGCGCGGCCAGCTCCAGCACCGCCCGCGCCCGCGTGTCGCTCACATGGCGCAGGCGAAACGCCAGCGGATCGGCCTGACAAGCCAGCGCCATTTCGTCCATGAAGGATTCCGCCGCAAACACATTGGCGTGCGCGCCCAACGAGCGCAGCGCCGAGCTGCGCACCGGCATGGTCAGCAGGCGGTGGCTCACGGCTGTCCATTGCTCAAAGTCATACAGCGGCGCCGCATTGCGTTGCGCGCCCCCGCCCGATGCCAGCGGCGGGTTGACCGACACCTGGCGTGCGAAGGGGCGCGCCAGCAGCGTGCCTGGCAGCAACACGGGCGAGGTGCCGCGACCGGGCCGCAAGCCATGGCCGTTGGACCAGACTTCATGTTTCCAGTTTTCGATGCGCCCATCGGCACCCAGCGAAGCGTTTAGTTCAACGTGCATGGCCGCACCGAAGGGCGCAACTCCCAGCTCATCTTCTCGGGACCAGACCACTTGCACCGGCTGGCCCGGCACTGCGCGGGCCAGCAGCGCGGCCTCGGCGGCTGCGTCGTCAGCCCCGTTGTGGCCATAACAGCCTGCGCCTTCGACATGGTTGACGGTGATGGCCGTGCCCGGCAGGCCCAGCATCAGCGCCAGGTCGTCGCGCAGATTGAAGATGCCCTGCGTGTGTGACCACACTGTCAAGGTCTCTGCATCAGCGGCTTTGCCAAAAAGAGCGACTGCGCAAGACGGCCCGATCGACGCGTGCGCGAGAAAGGGACGCGAATAACGGGCTGAAAATTGGGTCTGACCGGATGCTGAGGGCTGCGCCGCGTCGCCATTTGGCACATCGTTTGTACCGCGCTGGGCCGGCTTCTCACCCACCGTGCTCGCCTCCAGCGGCTGCGCCCGCAAAAAATCGGCCAGATGGTTCATGTCAGGCAGACGGGCGGTTTCATGCCAGCGTGAGACTTCGGCCAATTTCTTGCCGGCCTGCAGGGCCTCGTATTCGCTGCGCGCCACAAGGCCGATGAAATTTCCGTCGCGCACCGTGGCAAGCACGCCCGGCTGCGCATTGACAACTTCCAGCTTGCACGACACCAACTCGGCGCCGGTTGACGGCGGATGCGCCACCCGGCCAAACAACATGCCGGGCAGGCGCATATCGTGGATAAAAGCAGGCGCGCCGCTGACTTTGCCCGCAATGTCGCCTCTCGGCACGGATTGGCCGACTGCCTGCCCGGTCGCCAATTGGCCGGCCGCCTGCATGCCAGGCCCGCCGGCCAGACCGGTCGCATCTACATCCAGCAGCGCGTCGTTGGCCAGCGCCCAGTAGCTGCTTGCATGGTTGCTGCCTGGTTTTGAGATGTCGCCATCCCGCAGCTCAAGCAGGTGCGCGTCCGCGCGGCCCAAGTCCATCTGCGCGGCGGCCGCGTCGAGGTAAATCCGGCGTGCCTCGGCGCACACCTGGCGCAAGGCGCTGCCGGACTCCTGCACCGAGAGGCTGCCAGACGTGACACCTTCATTCGGGCTGGTCGCGGTGCTGGCGGGCAGCATGCGGATGCGCTTCAGGTCAACACCCAGCCCGTCGGCGACGATTTGCGACAAGGCCCGGCTGATGCCCTGCCCCAAGTCAACCTTGCCGCTGCGCACGCTGACGCTGCCATCGGCGTGGATGCCCAACCACCGGCCCAAGCGCGGGTTGGCCTTCAGGCTGGCAGGCAGTGGTGGCGGTTCAGCGTTGCCCATGCCCACACCCTCACGCCGGGGATTTCATGGCGGCTGCCGCCCGCAAGACCGCCCGCACGATGCGGTTGTGGCTGCCGCAGCGGCACAGGTGTTTGTCCAGCGCGGCGCGCACCTGGGTGTCGCTCGGCGCGGCATTCTGTTGCAGCAGGGCCACCGCGCTCATCAAGATGCCGGAAAGGCAATACCCACACTGCGCGGCCTGTTCGTCAACAAAGGCTTGCTGCAATGGGTGCAGCACGCCATCCACGGCGAGACCCTCGACGGTGGCAAGCGCCTTGCCCTCGGCTGCCCACAGCGGCGTGTCACAGGACGGCACAGAAACGCCATCCACCAGCACATGGCAGGCGCCGCACTGGCCGCTGCCACATCCAAAACGCGTGCCGGTGAGTTTCAGGTCGTTGCGAAGCGCATACAGCAGCGGCATGGCGTCGTCAGCCGCGATGGCGTATTCACCGCCATTGACCCGCAGTTGGACTGTGCGCAACGCCATCGGGAGCGAGCCGCCTGGCGCTTATTTCGGCGCGGCTTTCATCACGGCGCCCAAGGTATTGAATTCGTCCTTGATGTAGGCGTCAAACTGCTCGGGGCTCATGGGCATCGACTCCGCGCCGAGTTTGCCCATGCGCTCTTTCACGTCCGCCAGCGCCAGCGCCTTGCTGACTTCGGCGTTGAGTTTGGCCACAATGGCGCGCGGCGTTTTTGAGGGTGCCAGCAGGCCAATCCAGAAATCAAACACGAAACCCGGCAGGCCGGCCTCGGCCACCGTGGGCACGTCCGGGGCGGCGCTGGTGCGTTTGGCGGTGCTGACCGCCAGGGCGCGCATACGCCCTTCACGCACGGTGGGCAGGGAAGACAACACCGGTGTGAACATGAAGTCAACCCGGCCCGCCGAAGTTTCCACAATCGTCTCGGGGGTGCCCTTGAACGGAATGTGGGTCACGTCCAAGCCCGCCACGCTGCGGAATTTCTCGGCGTTGACGTGTGTGGCGCTGCCCACGCCCGCTGACGCGTAGTTCAACTTGCCCGGGTTGGCCTTGGCGGCGGCGATCAACTCGCCGACCGTTTTGATCGGGCTTGCCGCCCCCACCACCAGCATGTTGGGCAGGGCCGCCAGCGGGGTGATGCCCGCAAAGTCACCCAGGGTGTCATAACCGAGGCCGGGGTAAAGCACCGGGTTGACCACGTGCCCGGACGCGACCACCAGCAGCGTGTAGCCGTCAGGGTCGCTCTTGGCCACCTGCGCCGCGCCCAGCGTGCCGCCCGCGCCGGGGCGGTTCTCCACCACCACCGGCTGGCCGGTGGACGACGTGAGTTTTTCACCGAAGTTGCGTGCCATGATGTCGGTGGCGCTGCCTGCGGTGAAGGGCACCACGATCTTGATGACCCGGTTGGGGTAGTCGCCCGCGCCTTGCGCAAACGCGCTGGCGCCAACAAAGGCGGCACAAGCCAGGACGGCAATCGTTGCGGCCCGGCGCTTGAGTTTTGATGTCATGCTTGATCTCCTGAAATGAAGGCGTGCTGTCGAACCTGAATCAATAGATATCAATGGATAGCCATGGCATTGGCGATTTTTCGCCCTGAGGCCTGCAAAGCCGCAAGTTTGGGCGGCAAGTCAACGCCCAGCAGTTTTCCGCCCTGTTTTTTCCATTGTCCGGCCACCATCACGCTGTCGATATTGGCCAGACTGGTTTGCAGCACCACGCTGTTCACCGCGTCATGAACGGGCTGCATGTTCAGGTCGCTGGCGGCAATCAGCACCAGGTCGGCCTGTTTGCCGGCCCGCAAGGAGCCAATGCGGTCAAACTGCCCCAACATGCGGGCGCCCTCTACGGTTACCCAGGAAAGCGCCTCGCGCGTGGTGACGGTGGAAGTCGGCGGGATCGTGCCGTGCTGCAGCCGGTGGCTCACGTTGTCCAAGCTGCGCTGCATGCCCAAGGCGATGCGCGCCTGGCTCAACATGTCACCGCTGAAGCCGCTTTCCAGGTCAACGCCCAATGAAGGCGCTTTTCCCAGCGCCAGCAGGCGCCCGGTGATCGGGTGGCCGTGGCCCTGCGTCATCTCGTTCTCGGCGGCCACCGAAAAGCTCATGCCCAGATCGCAAAACCGCTTCAACTGCTCATCGCTCAGCGCGTGGCCGTGCACGATGTTGACGTGGCTGCCCAACAGGCCGGCGGCTTCGAGTTTCTCCCAGCCATCGGTCGTGCGCGCCGGGCCGCCGCCCTGGTGCAGCGAGGCAACCAGACCCAGCTCTTTGGCCATGCGGAAATCATGCAAGGCGACGTCGAGCGTCGAATAATGCGGCCCCAACACGGCGGCATGGATGCTCAACAGCGCTTTGCCCTGATGGTTTTTCAGCAGCCGCTCGACTTCGGCACGCGGGTGCGGCACGTCCCAAAACGGCGTCTCGCCCGGCTTCGGGTCGGGCTTGGGTGTGCCATGCATGAAAGCGGCGCGGATGCCGCTCTCCAGCAGGCCCTGAATCGCCGCGTCGTTGTGCGCGGGCGACTTGTTGTTGTGGCACCAGTCCACCAGCGTGGTAGTGCCGCAGTTCAACTGGTTGAGCGCGCCTGCCAGCGTGGCAATGTAGAGGTCTTGCGGTTCAAACACCGTGGCCAGGCCGGCATGCATCTTCTGGAAATACTCCAGCAGTGTCCAGTTGGCCGCCAGGCCGCGCAAGGCCGTTTGCCAGGTGTGCATGTGGGCGTTGATGAGGCCCGGGATCATGATGCAGCCCTTTGCATCGACGATATTCGCGTCATCGGCGTGAATGGACGGCGCGATTTCCGTGATGGCATCACCGCTGACCAGCACATCCCCCTGCGCCAGGTCGCCCTGCGCGTCCATCGTGATGATGTGGGCGTTTTTGATCAGCGTACGGAGCATCGCGGCACTCCGTTCACCCGGGCTGGACATTCATGCTTGCCCCGCCAGACCGTCGTCGATGGTTTTGTTTTCAGAGACCAGCTTCAAACCGGCATCGTCCGCCGTTTCCTGCAGCAGGATGGCGAAGTCGACATCTTCATGCCCATGCCCGACCATGCGCGCCACCGACTCGCGTGTGGCCGCAGCTGCGGGCATGGCCACACCGTAGGTCTTGGCCGCAGCCATGCCAAGGTCCATGTCTTTCAACAGCAATTTCGGCGTAAAGGTGACCTGGTCAAACGTGAGATTGGTCAGCACGGGCGACTTGTAACGCGTGTACATCGAGCCCAAAACTGAGTCGTTGATCGACTCCAGAAACACGTGGCGCGGAATGCCGGCCTTTTCAGCCAGCACGGTGATCTCGCACAGGTTCTGGATGACCACGCCAAACATGGTGTTGTGGGCGATTTTCCAGATGCGGGCCAACTCGCCCTCGCCGACCCACATGACCTTGCGCGCCATCGCCTGCAGGTAGGGCTCGGCCTGGTCGTACAGCGCTTTGGGGCCGCTGGACACCATCAACAGCTTGCCGGCCTTGGCCACCTTGGCGTTGCCGGAGACCGGCGTGCACAGGTAGGCCACACCCATGGCCTCCAGGCGCTCGCGGATTTCGGCGGAGCCTTCCTGCGAAATCGAAGAGCTGTCCACCACGACCTTGGGTTTCTGCGCACCGCTGCACAAGCCGCCTGCAGCAAACAGCACCTCTTTCAAATCGTCGGTGGTCGAGACCATCGTGAACACAATGTCGCAACGGGCCAGGTCGGCTTTTGACGCCGCGACCGTGGCGCCATAGTCCTTCAAGGGCTCTGCCTTGGCCAAGGTGCGGTTCCATACATTCACGCCATGCCCGGCCTTGAGCAGGCGCTTGACCATCGCTTCGCCCATGCGGCCCAGGCCAATCCAGCCCAAGGTGTTTGCCATTCACTGTCCTTTGTCTTGCGTGTTGCGGTTGTAGCAGCTTTTGGGGAAATCGACCCCATGGAGAGCGCCGGGAAAAGTCATTTCCCTGGTTGTTGCGGGGCGGATCAGGCCAACGGCGCGCTCAGCTACGCGGCTGTCACCCGGCCTGCGGCCTCCTTCTTTATGCCGCTACGCCGAGCGCCCCGCCGGCCAGATCCGGGTGGGCGGGCGTTCAAACACTAAAACCCAATCCAACTGAAGTCTTTATTTTGTCATATTTATAAAATTTTATATATTCTGTAATAATTTAACCTGTTGTTTTATTTATATTTTTTAAATTTTTATCAATTCAATTACAATTCAAATTGTGCCACTTGACGCGCTTGCCACATCCATCAAAAACTTGCTTCCTACGCGCGGCATGTGGACGGCTGCGCAAATCAAGGCTGCCACGGGCAAAAGTCAGCCTGCGGTATCGCGCGCCCTCTCGCAACTTGCCGCAGACGCTTCGCAAGGTCTATTGGTCACCGGCGCAGCCCGCAGCACGCGGTATGCCCAAGTGCAAACCATTTTCAGCCGCTGGCCAGGGCGGCAGCCGCTGTTTGCAGCCGATGCCGCGGGCAACAGCGTGCGCTGGGGCAGCTTGTTTCTGCTGGGCGACAACCATGTGCGTGTGGTGTCCGAGCCAGCGTTCGGAAGTGTCGAGTCCCTGAGCCAGGGCCAATTGCCCTGGTTTTTGCAGAGCCTGCCGCCGCAGGGCTTTTTGGGTCGACTGCGGGGCCAGCAATTGGGCTACGCCAATGCCAACCCGGACGCGTGGACATTGCAAGAAACACTGCACGCCATTTTGGCAAGCGAGCATGACGCGCCGGGAGCCTTCACACTGGGCGACGAAATCGGTGAAGTGCAGCCTGAAGCGCCGCTTGACATTGCCCAGCGTGGCGCGCACTACGACACCATCGCAGCCGATGTGACGCAAACCCTGCCCGCCGGCTCATCCGCGGGTGGCGAACAGCCGAAGTTTGTGGCCCACCTCAATGCGCCTGAAGGCTGCCAACGCCTGGTTGTCAAGTTTTCACCGCCGCGCGGCACGCCTTTTGGGGAGCGTTGGCATGATCTGTTGTGGGCCGAACACCTCGCCTCGGAGGTGTTGGCACAGGGCAAGTTGGCAAAGAGCAGGTTGGCGCAGGGCGGTGTCAGCGCAGCAAAGTCACACATCGTTCAATCCGCGCGGCGCACTTATCTGGAGTCCATCCGTTTTGACCGCGTGGGCATCGCTGGCAAACGCCACGTGTTGCCCTTGTCAGCCCTGCATGCGCCTTTTGTCGGTGGCCCACAGCAACACTGGGTGGCCAGCTGTGAAGGGCTGGCGCAGCGCGGCCTGCTCACGGGCGAAGACGAACATCAGGTGCGCCTGCTGCGAGATTTTGGCCGCCTGATCGGCAATACCGACATGCACTTTGGCAACCTCAATTTTTTTGTGGACGACCTCGCGCAAATCGCCAAGCCCCACTTCACGCTGGCCCCGGTGTTCGACATGTTGCCCATGGTGTGGCGCCCCAGCGAATTTCGCGACGAGATGGGTTACACGCCGTTTGCCGCGCCGCAAAAACCGCCTGGCTCCACCGCCACCTGGGGCCTTGCACGGGATTTGGCCGTGCAGTTTTGGCAACGGCTGGCGGGCTGTGATGCGGTCAGCGCTGGCCTGCGCCAGGTTGCATTGCTGCAGGAGGAGCGAGCCTCCAAAGCCTAAGACTTGCCTGTGACCTCAAGACCCTGATTGCGTTTTCAATGCCCATTGGGCCGAATGCATTGAATCGTCAGTCCCAGGTCCGAGGCGACGTTGAGCCAAAGTCGATCTGCCGTCAATACCCTGGCTTTCAAGCGTTGCGCCTGCGCCAGGCAAAGGCGGTCGGCCAAACTCAAACCCAAGGCGCGTGTTGATTGGCGCAACCAACCGGCTTGCGCGCCATCTTCGGGCGTGATCGCCACCACGGTGTAAGCCAAGCCGGCCAACACAGCGTGCAGGCTCAGTCTGTCGACGCCACGGTCAATCGATTTGGCGATGATCTCAGCCTGGTTCGCGGCACCCACCCAGCAATGGTCGGCCTCCAAGGCAACACGCACCATCTCGGCCCCAGGCTCGCCCTGCAAAAACGCCAGCACTGCCGATGCATCCAGTAGCGTGCCGAGCGCACTTTTTTTGCTCACGGCTTTTCAGCCTCGGCCCTGCGCTCAGCTAGCAATTCATCAGCGGCTGACACGGAGCCCGCAGGCACGAATTTTTGAAACAAGGCTTGGGCTTTTTGCAACTGCGCGCGTCGGGTGGTGGCTACCAAATCACCGTCGCGGGTAGACCAAATCAATTGGTCGCCATCGCGCAGATCAAGCTGCGCCCGCAAGACTGCGGGCACGACGACTCTGCCATTGGAGAGGTTACTTGTGGGGTTCATGGTGAAAATTGAACAATTTTAGTTAATTGGCATTTTAGGCTATTCATGTAAATATGCCAGAAACGCCTCAAAATCCAATAGCATGTTTCAGGCCTGCATATTTCATTGCGATGTTCATCCTGCGCCACGCCGCCAGTGGAAAACCAGGCGATCGCAACCGAACCAGTTCATTGCCAGTGCCGTGTCAGAAAAAATGGCATCGGTCATGACGCTGGATTATTTGAAGTCTGAGGCTGCAAGAGGCCAACGCAGCGACTTTGATTATTTTCTGGGATTGGTTCCGAGTGCACCGGTTATGACTGGTGATGAGATTTGAGGAGATTGTCCGAGCGTTTGCCGCCATGAAGTCCGACCAGGGTTGGGACAGTGCTGTGGGGCGGACCAGGCCAACGGCGCACTCAGCTACGCGGCTGTCACCCGGCCTGCGGCCTCCTTCTTGATGCCGCTACGCCGAGCGCCCCGTCGACCTGATCCGGGTGGGTGGGCGTTCAAACGCTGAAACCCAATCCAGTTGAGACAGACGGGCTTGGCAGTTCATTGGCACTGTCTCAGAAATTCAAAAATTAATATGAGTATTAACAAAATTCAATTTAAGCGGCAGACGCGAAAATTTTTAGCCTTTTTGAGCTCAAAGTCTCGTTAATTGGTCATTAATAGCTATTAATTAAATAGCATTTGACGGAAAACTCCTTTGAATCGAGCTTTGAATTCGGGCCTGATGTGAATTTGCAATATTTGACCCCGGATGCACCGTGACCCCGGATGCCCTGAAACTGAAATTTAAACACCTGACCTTGCAGGCGAGAACGGCGTAGGCCATCAGCTTGGGCCAGGGCGGCTGCCGCAGGTAAAGAAGGAGCCGCGCGCTGCGTTTTTCCGAAGGCAGAGAGGCAGTGCACGCGGCGGGTGACACGGAGGCAGCCGCCCTGGCCCGAGCTGATGGGCGGCCCCAGCGTCAGCGCGTCCGCAAAGTTTCAGACTGCAAACTGGTCACACCCGCTCAATCACCATTGCAATCCCCTGCCCCACACCAATACACATTGTGCACAGCGCATAACGCCCTTTGATGCGGTGCAACTGACTGGTGGCCGTGGTCACCAGGCGCGCGCCGGAGGCGCCCAGGGGGTGGCCGAGCGCGATGGCGCCGCCATTGGGGTTGACGCGCGGGTCGTCGTCTTGCAGGCCCAAGAGGCGCAGCACAGCCAGGCCTTGCGCGGCGAAGGCTTCGTTGAGTTCGATCACGTCCATCTGCTCGATCTTCAGGCCCGTGAGCGCCAGCACCTTCTGCGTGGCGGGCGCGGGGCCGATGCCCATGATGCGCGGCGGCACGCCGGCGGTGGCCATGCCGACGATGCGGGCGCGGGGTGTGAGGCCGTTCTTTTTCGCGGCGTCTTCAGACGCGATCAGCATGGCGCAGGCGCCGTCGTTCACGCCGCTGGCGTTGCCCGCCGTCACGCTGCCTTCGGGTTTGACGGCACCTTTGAGTTTGGCCAGCGCTTCCATGCTGGTTTCACGCGGGTGTTCATCTTTGGCCACAACAATAGCGTCGCCCTTCTTCTGCGGGATCGTCACCGGTATGAGTTCCGCTTCAAAGAAGCCAGATTTCTGCGCCGCTACAGCCTTTTGCTGCGAGGCCAGCGCCATCTTGTCCTGGTCTTCGCGGCTGATTTTGTAGTCGTTAGCCACGTTTTCCGCTGTCTCGGGCATGGCGTCCACGCCATATTTTTCCTTCATCAGTTTGTTGACAAAGCGCCAGCCAATGGTGGTGTCAAAAATCTGCGCGTTGCGGCTGAAGGCGCTTTCGGCTTTGGCCATTACAAAAGGCGCGCGGCTCATGCTCTCGACGCCGCCGGCAATCATCAGCGTGGCTTCGCCGGCCTTGATGGCGCGCGCGGCCGTGCCCACCGCGTCCATGCCGGAGCCGCACAGGCGGTTCACCGTGCTGCCGGGCAACTCCATCGG
>JANNEZ010000540.1:0-5701 GCA_031379255.1 Rhodoferax sp.
GTTGCGCGCCAGGGCCCGGCCCATGGCCACCCGCTGGCGCTGCCCGCCCGAGAGTTGCGCCGGGCGGCGGTCCAGCAAGGCGTCCATCTGCAGCATCTTGGCCACGCGGTCCACCGTGGCGGCGCGCTCCGGCGCGGGCACCTTTTTCATCTTCATCGCGAACTCAATGTTCTCACGCACCGTCATGCTCGGGTACAGGGCATAACTCTGGAACACCATGGCAATGTCGCGGTCTTTCGGCGACACATCGTTGACCACGCGGTCGCCAATGCGGATTTGCCCTTCGCTGATGTCGTCCAGCCCGGCGATCATGCTCAGCAGGGTGGATTTGCCGCAGCCCGAGGGCCCGACCAGGATCAGGAACTCGCCATCGGCGATCGACAGGTCGATGCCTTTGAGAACCGGCACGGAGCCGAAACGCTTGTGCACGTTGTCAATTGTCAAACTGGCCATGGTGTGTGCCCCTTAACCTTTCACTGCGCCGGAGGTCAGACCCCGGACAAAATGTTTGCCTGCCAGGATGTAGACGATGGTGGTCGGCAAGGCGGCGATCAACGCGCCGGCCATGTGCACGTTGTATTCGGCGCGCTCCTCCACCACATTGATCAGGTTGTTCAGGCCCACCGTCACGGTCTGGCTGTCAAATGGCGCCAGCACCAGGGCGAAGAGGAAGTCGTTCCAGATGTTGGTAAACGACATGATCACCACCACCATCAAGATCGGCCGCGCGGTTGGCAGGGCGATGCTCCAGAAGATCCGCAACATGCCCGCGCCGTCGATGCGTGCCGCCTTGATCAGTTCGCCTGGAAACCCGACAAAATAGTTGCGGAAGAACAGGGCGGTGGGCAGGCTGTAAATCACGTACACCGTGACTAGGCCTGCCAGTGACGTGGACAGCCCCATGCGGTCAAAAATCACGGTCAGGGGAAACAGGAACAGGCCGATTGGGATGAAGCTGCCGAACATCAACACGAACAACACGGCTTCGCTGCCCTTGAAACGCCATTTGGCCAGCACATAACCGTTCAGACAGCCCCACATCGTGCCGATGGCTGTGGCGGGCACGACCGCGAGCAAGGAGTTGACGAAATACTGCGACAGGCCTTTGCATTCCGGCGCGCCGGTGCAAGCCTTGTTCCAGGTTCGGCTCCAGGCGTCGGTGGTCCACTGCCGGGGCAGGCCGAACACGTTGCCGGCGTAAATTTCATCCAGCGGCTTGAATGAATTCACCAGCGCGAACCAGGCCGGCAGGCAAAAGAAGAACAGCGCCAGCCCCAGAAAGGCGTAGATCGCAAGGCGCCCCGCATTGAACTCAGTTTTCATGGCGTTGCCTCTTGAGTTCGAGCACGATGTAGGGCACGGCGATGGCCACGCAGGTCATCAGGATGATGGCGCCCGCCGCCGACCCCAGGCCCATCTGGTCGCGGGTGAAAAAGCGGTCGAACATGAAGTAGGCCGGCAACATGCTGGCGCTGCCCGGTCCGCCCTGGGTCAGCACCACCACCAGGTCATAGGTCTTGATCATGGCGGGCAGCAGAATCAGCAAGGCGCTGAAGACAGTCGGGCGCAGGGCCGGCAGGATGATGCTCCAATACACCCTGGGCATGCTGGCGCCGTCGATGCGGGCGGCCTTGATGATCGAGTCGTCGATGCCACGCAGGCCGGCGATGAACATCGCCATCACAAAGCCGGTGGAGTGCCACACGGCAACCAAGGCGATGGCGTAGATCGCAAAGTCGGCGTTCACGATCCAGTCGAAGCTGGCGTTTTCGAACCCGTGTTTGCGCAGGAAGGCCTGGATGCCAACGTCGGGCGCCAGCATCCAGCGCCACAAGGTGCCCGCCACGATCCATGAGAGCGCCAGCGGATAGAGGAACAAGGTGCGCAGGGCCCCTTCAGCTCGGATTTTTTGATCCAGCAGAATCGCCAGCAAGGCGCCAAGGAT
The DNA here is from genome assembly GCA_031379255.1 of Rhodoferax sp. Classification (GTDB taxonomy): domain Bacteria; phylum Pseudomonadota; class Gammaproteobacteria; order Burkholderiales; family Burkholderiaceae_C; genus JANYCG01. The sequence continues at coordinate 1,946 of JANNEZ010000540.1, forward strand.
CAGCGGCAAGCCAATCGTCAGGGGCAGGAACTTGAGCAGATTGCGCACCGCAACCCACCAGGTCTCATCCCCAAACAGGCGCACATACTGTGAAAAACCGACCCAGTTCCAGTTGATGTTAGCGGTGGAACTGGTGAATGACAGCGCGCCGATCCAGACCGACAGACCGTAGAAGAACAACACGCTGAGGGCAAACGCGGGCGACACCACCAGCTGCGGCAGCCAGCGGTCGAGCCGCGCCGCCAGTGACGGGTTTTGGGTTGACATGGGCCGTGTCCTTCCAGGCGGTCGGCAATCTGGGCGGCATCAATTGTTCTTGGACGCAGTCACCATTTTTTCGACACCTTGTTGCGCCGTCATGTCCGTCTTGGTGAAAAACTCGATGGCCACGTCATTCATCGCCGCATAACGGCCACCCGGCTTCTCCATCGCCTGGAACGGCACCAGGGTGTTGGCTTTGGCAGCAGCGCTGAATTCTGCATGGGTACGTTTGGAGCAATCGTCAAATTTGCTCATATCGACGTCCATGCGGGCGGGCACCGAGCCTTTGGCGATGTTGAATGTCTCCTGCGTCTGTTTGTCCATCAAGGTGCGGGCCAGGGTCATCTGCGCTTTGCTGTTGTCAACGCGGGTTTTGAAGAACAGGAAGGCATCGCTGTTGAAGTTCATGCTGCCGGCGCTGCCCGGTGTGGGTGCGCAGAGAAAATCAACACCAGGCTTTTGGCCGGCGCGGATGAATTCGCTTTTGGCCCAATCGCCCATGATCTGGAACAAGGTCTCGCCGACGATCACGCTCTGGGTTCCCTCGTTCCATCGCTTGGTCAGAGCGCTCTTGTCGGCGTAATTGGCAAGCCGCCGATAGACTTCAAAACTTTTCGCCATGGCCGGGCTTTTGAGCGTGGCCTCGTCGTTGTCGATGAAGGCTTTTTTATAGGCCGGCGCGCCCATCACGCTGAAAGCCACCTGGTCAAAGGCGATGCCGATCACCATGTTGTTGCCCCAGGCGAAGGGTGTGATGCCCGCCGCTTTGGCCTTGTCGGCCAGCACAAAGAACTCATCCCAGGATTTGGGCGATTCTGTGGCACCCAATTTCTTCAGCGCTGCCTGGCTGGTGAACAGGATGCTCATGCGGTGTACATTGAGCGGCACACCGACATAGTTGCCGCTGCCGACCTTGACGTAGTCCTGGATCACCTTGGGCAACACCGCGTCCCAGTTTTGCTCTTTGGCAATCTCGTTCAGGTTGAACAGCTTGTCGCGCTGGTCTGCAAACTGCTCCACGTCCGTGGTGATCTGGGCGGCGCCGGGCGCGTCGCCCTTCATGACCTTGGTGCGCAGCAAGGTGCGCTGGTTTTCGTTGCCAGCCACCGCCACGTCTTTCCAGATCACACCTTTGGCGGTCGCCGCCTCCTTCAGTTTGGCGGCGGCGGCGGCGGTGCCACCCGTGGTCCACCAGTGCAGCACTTCGACCGACTGTTCCTGGGCCGTTGCAGTTCCACTTGCCAAGGCGCATGACAGGGCGATGGCAGTCGATGTGGCGATTTGAGTCTGCATGAAGGTTTTCATGGGTTTGTCTCCTGTTGTGGTTTGAAAAATGGCCTGAACTTTTAGGCTGCCAGGGCCAGCCAGCGCTGGCGCAACACGTGCGCAGCGGCCTTGGGTTGGCGCTCGCGGGTGAACACGCCCTTCTTGTTGCCGCCCACGCGCATGATCCCTTGCGAGGTGGCGAAATCGGCAAAGTTCCAAACCTGTTCGCCCACCACGGCCGGAATGCGGTCAAACACGCGGCCATGCATGGCCAGCAACTCGCTTTGGTAACTTTCGCTCCACATCAAGGGCGCGATGCTGTGCAGGCCGGGCATAGTGTCAGCGCCGTATTCGGTGATGACGATGGGTTTGCCAGGGTGTTTGGCGGCCCAGGCTTTCAAGTCGGCCTCCAGGCCCCGCTCGGCAGCCAACAGGTCGCCGCCTTCAACGTACCAGCCCCAGTAACGGTTCAGGCAGATGACATCCTGTAGATGGGCCACCGTGTCTTCCTCGGGACCCACCATCATCACATTGACCAGGGTGACCGGGCGCGACGGGTCGAGTTGTTTGGTGGCTGCAAGCAAGGGGGCAAAGTACTCGCCCGAGCCCTTGGGGCGAAGATCGGGCTCATTGCCGATGCTCCACATCACCACACAGGCGTGGTTCTTGTCGCGTGCGACCAGCTCGCGAATCGCCTGCAAATGCGTCGCCTGGGTACGCGAAGAGATGGCATCCCCGGAATACAACTCGTCAGGCAAGTCATTGGCGCCCGCCAGTTTGCGGGCGATTTCCATGTTCATGCCGACGGCAGCGGTCTCGTTGATGACGACGATGCCCTGGGCGTCGGCGAAGTCGAGCACCTCTTCGGCATACGGGTAATGCGAGGTCCGAAACGAGTTGGCGCCGACCCAGTCCAACAGCGCGAAGTCGTGCACCATCAGTGCGTCGTCGTGCGCTTTGCCGCGCACGGCGCTGTCCTCGTGTTTGCCAAAGCCGGTGAAATAGAACGCGTCGCCGTTGATCAGGAATTGGGCGTCCCGCACTTCAATGGAGCGCAGGCCCACAGCCAGACTGTAGCGGTCGCTGCCATATTCGACTTCGAGGGTGTAAAGGTAGGCTTTGCCCGGCTGCCATGGCGTGGCGTGCGGCACCTCAATGCGAGCATGACGATTGCCGCTGCTGCCAACTTCGCGGCCCTGGGCATCGCGCAGGCTGACGCGGGTGGCTATTGAGGCGGACGTGTCGCCCTTGATCTCAAGCTTGAAATCAACGGTGCCAGTTCCTGTGTCCTTAGCCCAATTTGTCACAACCGTGATGTCGGCGATGTAAGTCTTGGGCGTGCAGTACAACCACACGGGGCGATGCAAGCCCGCGTAGTTGAAAAAATCATGAAACACCTGTTGGCGTTTGCGTCCATCGGCCCCAGTAACTACCCGCCCGGGTGGGATGGTGTGCCAGTGCAGCTCGTTATTGACACACACCGTCAGGCGGTGGCCCTTGCCTGCGGTGAGCAAGTGGGTGACATCGGCCTCGAACGGGGTGTAGCCGCCCTCGTGGTGCATCACCTCAACATCGTCCAGCCAGACCGTAGCGCGGTGTGTGGCGGCGTCAAAGCGCAATACAACACGCTGCGCAGCCCAAGCGGCGGAGGCGCGAATCTCGGTCTGGTACCAAACGTCGCCCACGTGGTCGCGGATGGCGGCATCGGGGAACAGGTCGTTGTAGCTGGCGGGCACGGCAATATCACGCACGGGTGCGCCTGATTCGGCAAGCGGCGCCTGCCACCAGCGTTGTTCTCGGCCACATCCTGCTGCATCCACAGCAAAGCGCCACAGGCCACTCAAGGCTTTGCGTTCACGCGCTGCGTTCTCAATTGGCTTGAGCATCGTTTTTGTCTCCGGTCGGGTCGCGTCAAAGGCGCCCTTGAAAAATTGACAAGAGCAACAATGAAGAGAACTTTAAAGTTGCCGGGCCATGCCGTCCAATTCATAATTGGATCATTTCAATACCTTTTTGGTATGGAGTTGCCATGGACATCCGCCAGCTCAAAAACTTCATCGCCGTTGCCGAAGAGCGCAACATCGGCCGCGCCGCCATGCGGGTGCATCTGTCCCAGCCGCCGCTGACGCGCCAGATCCATGCGCTGGAGAACGACCTGGGCGTGCAGCTTTTCACGCGAACGCCGCGTGGTGTCGATCTCACACAGGCCGGTGAGGCCTTGTTGAAAGA
>JANNEZ010000258.1:0-5644 GCA_031379255.1 Rhodoferax sp.
TTCCAAGCGGGCGGTGGATAGGACAGCGGACATGATGGACTCCGATCAATTGCAAAAAAATTACCTTGCAATTGTACGGCAATATGCCGGAAATGGTGCGAGATTTGGAAGTGATGAGCGACTGCCATGTTGACTGGCTACTCGGGCACGCTGAGCGCGGATAGGGAAATGCGACCAGATGCTATGAATGCCTCCCTCCTCACGGGGACACCGTGGACGAAGAGGGAAACATTGCAAAGCAAAGGAGCCGACATGGACACCGACACTCAAACGGGCGCTGACAGGCAGAGGGAAACCCAACAGCCCCAACAACCAACAGCCGCCATCAGGAAGGAACGCCAGACATCCAAGTCCACAGCGCAGCAACCCGTTAGCCCAGTGACACCGTGCGCCAGCCATGGTAGACCTCAGTCCCCATCCACTTCAGAGAAAGGACTCGCCATGAACCGAAACATCTCAGCCAAGGCCGGGCAACTCATCGGCACCGTCGAAGGCCGCCAGGTCGTCGGCCTGGACATTGCCAAGGACATCTTCCAAATCCACACCGTGCAGATGCACTCGGGAGAGATCGTCAACAAGAGCCTCAAGCGGGCGCGGCTCTTGGAGCACTTTGCGCAGATGCCGCCATGCCTGGTGGGCATCGAAGCTTGCGGGGGCGCGCACCACTGGGCGCGCTGCCTGCTGGCCCTGGGCCACAGCGTGCGCCTCATTGACCCAGCCAAGGCACGCGCCTTTGCCACAGGCAACAAGACCGATGCCATTGACGCTGGCGCCATCTGGCTGGCCGTGCAACAACCGGGCATGCCCTTTGTGGGCATCAAGACCCCAGCCCAGCAAGCCACCCTGGTGCTGCACCGCCAGCGCCAGTTGCTCATGAAGATGCGCACCATGCAAACCAACGCCCTGCGCGGCATGTTGCACGAGTTTGGCGTCACCTTCCCCCAAGGCAAACGGGCCCTGGCAGCCCAGATCGGCCAGGGCCTTCAGGCCTTGGAGGTCAGTGTGCCCCAGCCCGTGTTGGAGAGCCTGCGCCGGCAATGGCAACGCGTGCAGGAGATCGATGCCGACGTCCACGCCATTGAAGAGCGTTTGGCTGCTTTGCTGCGCCAGGACCCGCAGATGCAACGGGTCGCGGCCATCCCGGGCGTGGGCTTGTTGACGGCCACAGCGGTGGTGGCCACCATGGGGGACGCGGCGGTGTTCAAGTCCGGGCGGCACTTCTGCGCCTGGCTGGGTTTGGTGCCCAAGCAGTGCGGCAGCGGCGGCAAGGTCAGGCTCGGCGGCATCTCCAAGCGCGGTGACCGTTATGTGCGCACTTTGCTGGTCGGCGGCGCACGCAGCATCATGCGCCACCTCAAGGATGAGGACAGCTGGCTGGGCCAGCTCAAGGCGCGCAAACATGCCAATGTGGCGGTGGTGGCGCAGGCGGCCAAGACGGCGCGCACCATCTGGGCGCTGGTGGCCAAGGAGCAGTCGTACCAGGCCGGGCACCAAAGCGCCCGCCCGGTGATGGCTTGAGCATCTGGGTTTGAACCAAGGCTGACTCAGCGCCTCAGGTCACCGCAGGCAACGCATTGGACGTATTGGAAGGAAGGCAGGCAGCAAACAGCAAGGTGATGCAAAGCAGGTCAGACCGTGGTGGCATAAGCCTGGCCAAAGCCCCGGACATCAACAGTCCGTCGACCAGATGAGGCAGCCGCCAGCGGATACGCATCAGGGCCAGTGGTGTCGCTCGGGCAACCGGGCAAGCCACATACAAGGCCGGATATAAGGACGCAGCCCGACCGGCAAAGCACGCACCGAGCCAATGGCTCTTGCATTCCGGGAGGCATTCATATAGGGCTTTGGCGTGGAACGCGTTGCGGTAGCCGCCTCAAGATCACGAGCAAAAAATTCCGCGACCACCGTGTCGCACGAATTTTTCCCTACCGCGCGGAACTTCCACCCCAAAACCGCATGCGCATGGCCCGGTCGCCGTGCGGATCGAAGCGCGCAGCCGGTGACCCGGCGGCAACATAACTCCACACCCAATAATTAACATGGGTATTAACAGTTTGCCAAAAAAGCCGCATTTTCACAAATTTCAAGCTTTTTAGATCCCTAAGTCACGTGAAATAGCGTTTACTTGCTACTAATGATATAGCAAATGCACTCTGGCGCCGTCAAGCGCCGTTCAAGTGCCCTTCAAGCGTTTTTGGCTTTTTTCCTGGGGGCTTCGGACTTGACCAGCGGCCCGGTCCACTTATTTTCGTAGTCCATCGCGCTGAAGTGTTCCACCACAAAATCAATGAAGGTGCGCACTTTGGCCGAGAGGTGTTTGCGGCTGGGGTAGGCCAGGTTGATCGTGAGGCGCGGCAGGTCCCAGTCCTCCAGCACCGGCACCAGGCGCCCGGCCACGATGTCGTCGTAGAGGATGTAGGTTGGCTGGATCAGGATGCCCAGGCCGTCCAGCGCGGCGGTGCGCAGCACTTGGCCGTCGTTGGATTCGAGCAGGCCTTTGACGGTGATGGTGTCGTTTTGCGTCACCGGGTTCGCGCTTTGGCCCTGCCGTGAGAAACGCAGCTCGTTGGGTTTGTTGGCGTAGGTGTAGACCAGCGTTTTGTGGTTCTGCAAATCCTGCGGGATGGCGGGCACGCCGTGTTGCGCCAAGTAGGCGGGCGAGGCGGCCAGGATGCGCCGCGTCGATGCCAGACGGCGGATGGTGATGTTGCTGTCGGGCTCGACCTCGCGGGTGCGGATCGCCACGTCGATGTTGTTGTCGATGATGTCCAGGTAGCGGTTGGCCGCCTCGATGTGCACCGTGACGTTCGGGTAACGCTCGGTGTAATGTTTCAAAAGCGGCGCCACGTGGTGCAGCGAAAACGAGAGCGAGGCGCTGATGCGCAACACGCCACTGGGGTTGAGCGAGGTGGCGTTGACCGCCGCTTCGGCGTCTTTCAGCTCGGCCAGGATGGCTTTGGCCTTCTGGAAAAACTCCTGCCCGGTGTCGGTGAGGTAGAGCCGGCGCGTGTTGCGCTCGACCAGGCGCGCGCCCAGGCGCGACTCCATCGCCGAGAGGTAGCGGCTGGCGGCGGCGTTGGAGAGCTCCAGCGCCTGCGCGGCGCGGCTCAGGCTGCCGGTTTCGGCAACCTGCACGAAGAGTTCGAGTTCGGTCCAGCGGTCCATGGAAAAGTCAATTGCAGTGAGGGCGTCGCCTGGAATTGTCGGCGCAATCTATAGTTCGCCAAACAGACCAAACCCGTAGGAGCTCTGGTGGACGACACATTGACGCAGCAACTCAAAATCCGCCAGCTGGTCGAGAGCTGGGCCGTGTGGCGCGACGCCGGCGACTGGGAGCGCTTCAAAACCGTCTGGCACGATGACGGCGTGATGATGGCAACCTGGTTCCAGGGGCCATTTGAAGAATTCATCAAAGTCACCATCGAGGGCTGGAACAAGGGCGTGAGCATCCTGCACTTCCTGGGCGGCTCGTCGATTGACGTCAACGGCACGCGCGCCATCGCGCAGACCAAGATGACGATTTCACAGCGCGGCCTGGTGGACGGCGTGACAGGCGGCGTGCTGTGTGACGTGGTCTGCACCGGGCGTTTCTACGATTTTTTTGAAGAACGCGCCGACACAAGCGGCAAGCCGCGCTGGGGCCTGGTGCACCGCCAGCCGATCTACGAAAAAGACCGCGTGGACCCGATTGACCCGGCAGCCAGGCTCGAGCTGGACCAGGCCACACTGGCGAAATACCCGGAAGGCTACCGCCACCTGGCGTACATCCAGACCAAAATTGGCTATACCGTCAAACTTGACATGCCGGGGCTCAAAGGCCCGCTGGTGCAAGACCTGTACCGGCGCGGCGCCGACTGGCTGGCGGGCAAACCCATCGAACGCTGAGCCTTCAAGGCCCAGCCGTCAACCCCAAACCGTCAGGCCGACTGTCAAAAAAGGAGCCGCACCATGCATGTCCCGTTTGCCCAATCTGCGTTGATGGCCATGGCTCTGCTGGCGGGCCTGGCTGGGGCGGCGACCGCGCCCGCTGCGCACGCGCAGGAGGCCTTCCCCAACCGCGCCCTCAAGGTGATCGTGCCGCAGCCACCGGGTGGCGGTTTTGATTTTGTCGGCCGTGTGTTGGCCGAGAAACTGGCTGTGCAGCTCAAACAGGCGGTGGTGGTGGACAACCGGCCGGGTTCGGGCACGGTGGTCGGCACCGATGCCGCCGCCAAAGCCGCGCCCGATGGTTACACCCTGCTCACTGGCTCGGTTTCCAACCTCGCCCTGAACCCCGGGCTTTACGCCAATTTGTCGTACGACCCGCTCAAAGACTTCGAGCCCGTGGGCCTGGCCGTGAGTTACAGCTACACCTTGATTGGCCGCAAAGACCTGCCGTTCGCCAGCCTGCAGGAAATCATCGCCCACGCCAAAGCCAACCCCGGCAAACTCACCTACGCCTCGGGCGGCAATGGCTCCGGGCAACACGTGCTGGCCGCAGCCTTGTGGCACTTGGCGGGCGTGCAACTCACCCACGTGCCATACCGCGGCGCGCAAGCGGCGTATACCGACTTGATTGGCGGCCGGGTCGACCTGTTTTTTGACCTCTCCTCAACGGCGCGGCCCCAGGTGGATGCGGGTACGGTCAAAGCGCTGGCGGTATCGGGCGCAGCGCGCTTGGCCATGCACCCGCAGGTGCCCACGGTGCGCGAGAGCGGCGCGGCGGCGTTGGAGCTCGAATCCTGGTTTGGTTATTTTGTGCCTGCTCGCACGCCTAAGCCTGAGCAGGCGCGGCTGCAGCAGGCCCTGGCGGTGGTGATGAAGTCGCCGGAGGTGATCGAGCGTTTCGAGAAGGCCGGTGGCAAACCGATGGCGCTGGTGGGCGACGAGGCGAAAGACTTGGTGCGGCGTGATGTGGAACGTTGGACAAAACTCATCCGCGACATCGGCATCAAGGCCGACTGAAGCGCCTGGCCCCATGGTCAAACACATCGTGATGTGGAATGTCAAGGGGGACACTCCGGAGCAGAAAGATGCGGGCATTGAGCGCCTGCGAAGCGCCTTCGAAGGCATTCGTGGGAAGATACCGGGCTTGTCGCACCTGGAGATCGGTGTGGACCGAAGTGGTGTGGACTACGCCTGCGACGTGGTGCTGGTTTGCGAGTTTGAGACCCAGCAGGCGCTGGACGCCTACGCCACCCACCCGGAACACCTGCGCGTGCGGGAGCAGCTGCAGGGCCTGCGCATCGCCCGGCACCAGGTTGACTATTGATGGGCGATTGATTTTTTGTTTTTGAAAGCGTTGAAAGAAGTAAATGAGCAAAATTGACCAAGCCGCACTGGACCAGATTTTTCTGAAGGCGCGCACCGTCGTGGGTTTCCTTGACAAACCGGTTGCGCTGGCGCTGGTGCAGGAGGTCTACGACATCGCCAAAATGGGCGCCACCTCGATGAACACACAACCCACGCGTTATGTGATTCTGCAATCGCCCGAAGCGCGCGCTCGCCTGCTGCCGGCCATGAGCCCCGGCAATCTGGAGAAAACCCGCACCGCGCCGGTGACGATCATCGTTGCCACCGACACCCAGTTTTACCTGCATATGGACAAGACCTGGCACAAGCCCGAAGGCCAGGCCATGTATGCCGGCAATGCCGCGCTGGCTGC
>JANNEZ010000241.1:0-7792 GCA_031379255.1 Rhodoferax sp.
CTCGCGCAACCGGCCTGGCCCACGGCCAGCCCGATCAAACTCATCGTGCCGTTTGCCCCGGGTGGCTCCACCGACGGCGTGGCGCGGCAGATTGCCGAAGAGCTGCGTTCGCGGCTCGGCCAGACGGTGGTGGTGGACAACAAGGCCGGCGCGGGCTCGACGCTGGGCACCGGGCTGGTGGCCAAGGCTGCGCCAGACGGTTACACCCTTTTGGTGTCGGTGATCAGCGCCTCGTCGGTGGGTTCTACGCTGTACCGGGGCCGGCTGGACTGGGACCCGGACAAGAGTTTTGCGCACATTGCCGACATCTTGCGCACGCCGTATGCGCTGATGGCCAACAAGAACGCGCCGTATGCCAGCCTGGCCGAGTTTGTGGCAGCGGCCAAACGCAGCCCCGGCATCAGTTTTGCCACCTCGGGCATCGGCTCGATCCCGCACCTCGTGATGATGCGGTTTGCCCAGGCGGCGGGCATCACGCTCACGCACATTCCGTACCGCGGCGGCGCGCTGGCGGTGACCGACGCGATTGGCGGCACGGTGCCGCTGGTGATGGATGGCCTGGCCGCTGCCGTGCCACACCTGCGCTCCGGCGCGCTCAAGGGCCTGGGCGTGACCAGCCCGGCGCGCAATGCGGTGCTGCCAGATCTGGCCACGTTTGTCGAGCAGGGTTTCAAAGACACGGTGGTGGAAGGCTGGGCGGGTATTGCCGCGCCGGCTGGCACACCTCGGCCGATTTTGGAGAAACTCGCCAGTTCGATCAAGGAAGTGATGGCGCTGCCTGCGATGCAGGAGCGTTACAGGGCGGCATCGTCCACCTCGGGCTCGCTGCTGCTGGACGACATGCAGAAGTTTGTGCGCGCCGATGCCGAGGCTTGGCGGCCACTGGTGATCGCGTCTGGCGCTACGGTAGATTGAACAATTGAATTGAACGTCTGAACGAAAACATTTTGGAGCTTGCATGAAAAAATGGCTGACCCTGGTTTTGCTGGCCTGCGCGGCTGCGGTTTCGCTGGCCCAAACCGGCCCTTACCCGAATCGGCAGGTCACCATCGTGGTCGGTTTTCCGGCTGGCGGGCCCACCGACATCGCGGCGCGCATTCTGGCCAAACACATGCAGGCGGTCACCGGGCAATCGTTCGTGGTGGAGAACCGCCCCGGCGCCACCGGCACCATTGCCGCGACACAGATGAAGCGCGCTGCGCCCGACGGTTACACCCTGCTGGTCAACTCCATCGGCACTTATGTCACGGCGCCGCATCTGCTTAAAGGCCTCACATTTGATCCGCGCGCCGACCTGGATTACATCAGCCTGGTGTATGAAGCGCCCAACGTGCTGGTAACCGGCCCGGCGCGGCCCGAGCGCACCGTGGCGCAGGTGCTTGAGGCGCTGAAAAGGAACCCCGGCAAGGTCACGTTTGCCAGCTCGGGCAATGGCGCCTCAGACCATCTCTCGGCTGAATTGATGTGGCAACAAACCGGCACCGAAGGCCTGCACGTGCCCTACAAAGGCGGCGCGCCGGCCATGAACGACATGTTGGGCGGGCAGGTCGATTTCTTCATGACCAACATCAATGTGCAGTTGCCCCACATCCGCGCCGGCAAACTGTTTCCAATTGCCATCACCGCGCCTGAGCGCTCGCCCGCGCTGCCCAATGTGCCGACCTTCGCCGAACTCGGCATTCAAGGCATGGAAGTTGCCGGCTGGCAGGCGCTGACGGCGCCCAAAGGCCTGCCCGCTGATGTGAAAAAGAAGCTGCACGAAATGGCCGTGGCCGCCATGAAGGAGCCGGCCACGGTGAAAATGTTGACCGACCTGGGCATTAAGATTGTCGCCAGCTCGCCGGAAGAATTCACCGCGTTCCAGTTGCGTGAATACGAGCGTTGGGGCAAGTTGATCGCATCACGCGGCATCAAGGCGGATTGAGCTGAGAAGCTTGGTTAGCCAAAGCTGCGCGTTTCACTCACCGGGTCATCGTGCCGGTGCCGGCCGGCAAGGGCCGCAGCGATGGGAATGGCTGCGCCAGCGCGCGCAAACAGCGGCAACTTCTCCAGCGGCGCAGAGATCGCATGGGTTTGACCGGATTCAAACCGCTGGCCTGTGTGGAAATCAAACCAGGCGCTCGGTCCTTTGGATCCGCCTGGCAAATAAACCGTGCGGCTGGTTGAACCCTCACGCACCACAGGCGCCACCAGCAGCTCACTGCCCAGCATGAAGTCGTCGCAGTCCACCAGGCAGTTTTCGTCGTCGGAAAAGTCGTAAAACGTCGGGCGGATAATGGGTTCGTGATGTTGTGCAGCGCGCTCGAAGAGCGACCACAGGTAAGGCATCAGCGCGTAACGCAGTTTGATCGCCGCCGCCACGTGTTGGGTCACTGATGGGTGCAGCCAGGGCACATTCACAGTGCCGTCGGCCTTCCAGGAGTTCATCACCATGCGCGGGTTGAGGCAACAGGCCTGCACCCAGCGTACGAACAGCTCAGGCGAGGGCGAGGGGCCGAAAAATCCACCGACGTCATGGCCCACGTTGAACATGCCGGAGAGGCTCATCTGCAGACCGGTGCGCAGGTTGCCGCGCAGGTTTTCCCAGTTGGTGGTGTTGTCGCCGCTCCAGGTCTGCGCGTACCGCTGCAGGCCGGGCGGGCCGCCGCGGGTGACGGTGAAAACCGGCTGCTTCGGCTCTCGCGCCGCCTGCGCTTCAAAACTGGCGCGTGTCATCAGCAAGGGGTGCAAGGGCCGCGCGCGGTGCATGGGAATGGCTTCGCCAAAGCCGTGGCAAATGGCGCCGTCGGCCATGATGGCGTATTCGTTGTTGTCGTTCCAGCCGACGTCGATGCCGTAGTCAAGCACTTGTGCGCAAAGGCCGTCTTGCCACCATTGAATCGCTGCCGGATGGGTGAAGTCGAGGTGCGAGCCGACGCCGTCCCAGAACTGCTCCACGATGGGTTTTTGGGTCTTCGCATCCTTGATGAAGCCGCCTTGGGCGAGCACCGCGCCGTATGCCGGGTGGTCGTCCAGCAAACACGGCTTGATGTTGGCCACCAGTTGCATGCCAGCGTTGTGGAAACGGGTATTCAGTGTTTTTGGATCGGGGAATTTGCTTGAATTCCAGGTGAAGACGTAGCGCCGCTTGCCACGCGAAGAATAGCCCGAGCCGTAATGAAAGGCCGAGCAGGGCACACCTTCGGCTTCGATTCGCGAGATAAACCCGTCGAGCTGCGCCTGCGCATCGGGCGCATCGGCCAGACCCATGGCGGTTTGGGCGAAGCCCAGCGACCAGCGCGGCGGCAAATGGGTGCCGCCGATCAGGCGCAGGAACTGTGTGATCACCTCACCGGGCGAGGCGCCGGCCATCACGTAGTAATCGAGGTCGCCATCGTCGATTTCGACATAACGGTACAGGCCGTGGTAGTTGTCGTGTTCACACCCCAGGTCGAAAGTGCAGGCTGCGAGGGTGTCGTAATAGAGGCCAAACCATTTGCCAGAGGCACTGCGCGTGAGCACAAACGGCCAGTGTTTGTACAGCGGGTCGCCGCGCGCGGGATCATAACCGAGCGAATCCATGGCCAATGTGCGCAGGCGCCGCCCATGCAGGTCAAGCGGGCCGGTTTTGTCGCCCAGGCCGTAATAACGATCCCCGGGCTCGCGTTGCAGGTAGTGGCGCATCGCGCCGGTGCGGGCGCTGGCGAAATACGCGAATGTGGCGCGGTCGCTCAGCAGCGCTTGGCCGTCGTTAGTGTGCCATTGCAAGGTGAGCGGATTGGGGCTCAGCGTTGCGGCCAGAGCGCTGGTTTGCAGGGTGATGCGCCCGTCTTGTTCATTGATTTTTACCGCCGGGCAACTGAACCCTGTGAGCTCATCGCGTGCACGACCGCTCCACGCCACGTCTTGATGCGGGCCTTCACCCTGCATTGGCGCAATCGCCCAGGTGCGCGGCTCGCGGTATCCGCCAGCGGGTTTGACGCGCACTCTGAACATCGCGGGCTCCAGCGCCTGAATTTGGAAACTTGCGCCGTTTTCGAGCGCGATCTCGACTCCGTGTGCATGCCGGGTCGCGGCAGCTGTTGCGGACAAAGGGTTCATGGCATCAGACCCGCAGGCCGTCTTTGTCAAAACAATGCAGTCGGCCATTCGGAAGCCCAAGCTGCACGGCGTCGCCGCCCTTGACCGCAGTCTGGCCGGCACAGACCATCTCAAAAGGCGCCTCATGCGGCGTGCCTAGCCCCACGACACCATGCAGCAGGCTGCTGGCACCCAGTTGTTCGACTTGGGAAACATGCAGGGTGACCGGGCCGTCCGGTCCTATTTCGGCATGTTCTGGGCGGATGCCAATGCTGTGGGTGCCGGGTGGCAACCGGGCGGTGAGTGTCTGGTCTGCGGGCAACAGGGCGACAGGCAGGAAGTTCATGCGCGGGCTGCCAATGAAGCCGGCGACAAAGGTGTTCACCGGTCGGTTGTACAACTCCAGCGGCGCGCCGATCTGCTCTACTTTACCGGCGCGCAGCACCACAATTTTGTCGGCCATCGTCATCGCTTCCACCTGGTCGTGGGTGACGTAAACCATGGTGGCTTTGAGGCGCGCGTGCAGATCGCGGATTTCAGCGCGCATGGAAACGCGCAGCTCGGCGTCGAGGTTGGACAGTGGCTCGTCGAAGAGAAATAATTTGGGTTCGCGCACGATCGCGCGCCCAATGGCCACGCGCTGGCGCTGGCCGCCCGAAAGCTGGGTGGGTTTGCGTTGCAGCAGTTCACCCAGCCGCAGCAGCGTGGCCGCAGCATTGACTTTGGTGTCGATCAGGCTCTTTGCGATGCCGATGTTTTCCAGTCCGAACGCCATGTTGTCGCGCACGCTCATGTGCGGGTAAAGGGCATAGGACTGGAACACCATGGCGCAGCCGCGGTGGGCGGCGCTGACGCTGTTGACGTTTTGGCCGTCGATCAGCACGTCACCCGCCGTGGCCGTCTCCAAGCCGGCTATGACACGAAGCAATGTGGACTTTCCACAGCCCGAGGGACCGACAAAAACGACAAACTCGCCGTCTTGCACCTGCAGGTCGATGCCGTGAAGGATGGTCGTCTTGTCGAACGATTTGACGATGCGGTTCAGTGTCAGTGTTGCCATGGAGTTGTTTACTTGACGCCTGCGCTGGCGATGCCTGTGGTGATGTATTTCTGCAGGAACGCAAAAACCAGCGTGATCGGAATGAGTGTGATGACTGTCATCGCCAGAAGGTAGTGCCATTGCGTGTTGAGCTCACCCTGGAAGGAGTTGAGCGCCAATTGCAGGGTGAAAAACTCTGATTTTGACAAAACAATCAAGGGCAACAGGAAATCGTTCCAGCGCCACATGACGGAGAAAATCGCCAGCACGGCCAGCGCGGGTGCGGCCAGCGGAAGGACGATGCGCCAGTAAATGCGCCATTCGCTGGCGTGGTCCATGCGGGCGGCTTCCAGCAATTCGTCCGGAATCGTCAACATGTACTGGCGCAGCAGGAACACGCCAGTGGGCGTGGCAATGGCCGGCAGGATCACGCCCCACAGGTTGTTGAGCAGCCCGACGCTGTTGATCACCAGAAACACCGGGACCAGGATGATGGTGGGCGGAATCATCAGGGTGGCGATGATCAGCAAAAACACCGCGCGTTGGCCCTTGAACTGGTATTTGGAGAGCGCAAACGCGGCCATCGAATTGATCAACAGGGTCAAGAGCGTGGCCACCACGGTGATGAAGACACTGTTCCACAGGTAAGTGCCGAAACTGAACTTGGCAAAAATATCGGTGTAATTGCCCGGCGAGAATTTCAGTTCATCAATCGGCTTGCGGTCATTGATATTGACTCGAATTTGCGTTTCAGGTTTGGCCGGGTCCACCATGGTGGCCATGATGCCTATGCGCCGCACCTGCGCCATTTCGCGCAGCGCGCCGGTTTCGTCTTTGGTCAGGTACAGCGGCAAGGGTTTTTCATGCCCTGCCACCACGACTGATTTTTGGCTGTAAGGCAAGAAAGTGGGTGGGAATTGGGCAAGGGCGCTTTCGGTTTTCAGCGAGGACATCACCAGCCAGAGGATGGGCGCAAACATGGTGAACAGACCGACAAACAAATAGCCGTAGCTCACCCAGTCGGTCCAGTCCAGCTTGCCACGGCCGTGGGTTTTGGTGAGGAATCCCGCAATTGACATGGATTACCTTGCCTTCTGGCCGGCGTCGCTGGCGCGGGTGAGTTTGAGTTGCGCAAATGTCAACAACATCAAGCCCAACGCAAGTATCAGCGAAGCGGCCGCAGCCAGGCCATACAAATGGATTTGCTCGGCAAAGCCGGTTTGGTAAATGAACTGCACGATGAAGGTGGTGGCAGAGCCGGGCCCGCCGCCAGTGAGCACATAAACCTCGTCAAAAATCTGCACCGCGCGGATCATCGCCAGCACCAGCACCACGATCAGGTTGGGCATGAGCAGCGGCAGGGTAATGCGCCGCAAGGTGCGCCAAGGCGAGGCGGCATCCATTTCAGCGGCTTCGTACATGTCTTTGGGAATGGCCTGCAAGCCTGCCAGCAGGATGAGCGTGTAGAACCCCATGTGCGCCCAGATGGAGACGAAAACCGTCCAGAAAAAGGCCCAACTGGCGTCGGTCAACCATTCGATGGGGCTCGAGCCAATGGCCACCAGGCCCGCATTGAAAACGCCCTGGCCCTGAAGCAACCATTTCCAGATCAATGCGACGACGACGGGCGACAACAACACTGGGTAGAAAAACACGCCGCGCCAAAAGCCCCGGCCGATGATTTTTCGGTTCAACACAAGCGCAGTCGCGAGAGACAACAGCACCATCAACACCACCTGGATCAGGCTGAATTTGACGGTGTTGAAAATGGCGCGCCAGAAAACGTCTTTGCGGCAGGTCTGGATGTCAAAATAATCGCGGCATTCCAGCAGAATGCCAAAATTTTCACCGCCGGTGAAGGGCCGCTCGAACGGCATGAGCTTCACGCCACCGGTTCCCGCGTAGATGAAATTGATCAGGATGGGCAGAAAGGTGAAGAGGCCAAACACCAGCAAATTCGGCCCGACAAACAGCCACCCTAAACGGTGGAACCCCAATAACCGCTGACCCAGGCGGAACAGCGGCTCGAAGAGGTTGAAAAACAGGCTGAGGACGCGGAACATGGGTGGCAGTTTAATGTCTACTAGTCGAGGTTTGAGCCCAAATGCAAACGGCCTGCCTTCTCTGGCAAGCCGTCCAATGCTCAAAGAAAGCTTACTTTTGCGCCTGCTTGACCGCGTCTTGCATGTCCGAGTTGATTTTCACCAACGCCTCGTCGGTGCTCATCTCGCCAACAATCGCCTGCGTCACACGCGCCACGGTTGGCAGCATGATGGCACGGTTGAACTTGTAGCCCTGGAATTGGAACGCTGCTGGCGCCAAGCTGGCGACACCGCTGCTGAACACGCCCAGTGCCGCATTGACGGCCGGCTGCGCGGCGGGATACTTGACCTTGCCGGCCAAGCCAACGTGGGCGGGGATATTGTTGGTCCTGCCGATGAAGTCGGCATACGCTGCCTCCGAGGCCATGAAATCAAGAAACGCGCCGACTTCTTTGGGTGATTTGCTGGTTTTGAGGGCAACCCAGGCCGAGCCGCCGGGAATGCCTGAACAAGCGGCTGGCCCGCAGGGGTTGGGCACCGCGACCCAATCGAATTTGTTGCCGATGTCTTTTTGCAGGCGGTTGATCTGCCAACTGCCCGAGAGCACCATCACGGTATTGCCATTGATGAATTCTCCAACGGAATCGGCATA
>JANNEZ010000272.1:0-3178 GCA_031379255.1 Rhodoferax sp.
GGGCAAAAATTGCGGGGCCGGACGCAGCCTTTGGGTCGAGCCAAACAGCTTCACAAACTTGATTGCTATAATATATATAGCATAAAACGCAATAAATACGTGACTTCATTGCTAATTATCTTGATTTTTTGAAAAATCCCGAAAAAATCGGATGAAATTAACACCCATGTTAATTATTTGATCACTTTCCTGCCCCCGGCGATTGCAACCCGGCGTAGCAATCAATTACAAGACTTGCACCAAGACGCCTGTTTTTTTCCTTTTCATACCCGAATAATCAAGCCAGCAGCCAGGGTTCTGATCGTTCAATTGACAAGAAGCGGGAGGGTTGATGGCGCGGACAGACGTTGGCCGTCAGGGCGGCCACAGCGGCGACACCGACAGCGTTTCGGTGCATGGCAACGCCTTTGCGGTGCCCACTGGCCAATGGCCCCAGGGCGCCACGCCGCGCGCGCTGCTGCGGTTCAACGGTCCGGTGCAAGCCACTTGGCGCGCGCAGTTGAAGGCGCAAAAACTCACGGCGCATTTCTGGTGCCCGCCCAATGGCGTGTGTGTGCAGATGCCGGCGGGCTTGCGCAAAGAGCCTGAGCGCCTGGCGGCGATGGGTTTTCTGGCCGGCGGCTGCGACTACACCGAGGCGATGTGTCAGCGTTTTGATGCCGTGCAGGGCCAGGCGCTGCCGCCCAGCGCATTGCCCGCCAGTCTGGCGGACCTGATCTGTTTCACCCGGGCCGACTGCGCCCGGCTGGCGGCCCTGCTCGAAAAACAGGGCATCCGGGTGTTGCAGAAATCCACCAGCAAATTGCGGATTGATTACCCGGGCGATCTGGCCCCGCTGCGCGATCTGCCGGGCGTGAAAATCGCCGACCGGCCGCGCCTGCCGACTTTGTTGGCGGCGGCCGAGCTGCGTGCCAGCGTGGGTGCGCCAACCGCCCACCCCAATCCGTTTGGCCTGGATGGCAAAGGCGAAGTGATTGCCGTATGTGACACCGGCCTCGACAGCGGCCTGATCGACGCCTCCCTGCACCCCGACTTCGCCGGCCGTGTGCGCGCCCTGGTCGCGTTGCCGATGAACCCGAGCTGGGCCGGTTTCGCGCTGCCGCGCACCGACGACGCGGCCGACCGGGCCAGCGGCCACGGCACCCATGTGGCTGGCCTCGCGCTGGGCTCGGGCGCCGCCAGCCGCGGCGCACAGGGCGGTATTGCGCCCCACAGCGAGTTGGTGTTCCTGGCCATTGAACAGCAGGTGGAAGTTGCCGGCACCCAGCGCGCCGCATTGCCTTCGGGCTTTTACCTCGCCGGGCGGCCGCTGGACCTTCGGGAAATTTACCGCGAAGCCGCGCGACGCGGCGCGACGCTGCACAACATCAGCTGGGGCGACAAAACCCTGGGCGCCTATTCTGACGATTGTTTTGAGACCGACCTCTACCTCAATGAAGACCCGCGCGCCGTCATCGTGTGCGCAGCGGGCAACGACGGCTCTGACCGCGACGGCAACCGGCGCATCGACAGTGGTTCGCTCTACGCGCCGGCCTGCGCCAAAAACACCCTCGCCGTGGGTGCCACCGAGGGCCCGCTGCAAGGCCAGGGCTCACGCGCCACCTGGGGCGCCCTGGATCCGGCGCGCCTGCGCTGGCGCTCCGAGCTGGACCGCAATGACCCGGTTTCGGGCGAGCCTGACCGCATCGCGCCCATCTCGTCCTGCGGGCCCACCGCCGACGGGCGCACCAAGCCCGACCTGTGCGCCCCCGGCATCAACCTGCCCTCCACCCGCTCGCGCGCCACCGGCTACAAGGGCTGGGGTCTGGCGGACCCCTTGCCGCTCTACATGTACGACGGCGGCACCTCCATGGCAGCGCCGGTCATCACCGGCGCCCTGGCCTTGATCCGCCAGGCCTGGCGGCGCACGCGCCGGCAACCCAGCGGCGCGGGCCTCAAAGCGCTCGCGCTGCTGGCCTGCACACCGGTGCGTTCACGCAGCGGCGGCACGGCCACCCCGTTTGAGGCCGGTTTTGGCAAACTGGATGTGGCCCGGGCCCTGCCCGCCTCCTTCAAAGCGCGGCCCGGCTGGCACGTGACGCTGCGCGATGCGGCCAGCCAGCGCGTCGACACCGGGCAAATCCGGGACGTGGTCTTGAAACTGAAAAAGCCGGCGCGGGTGCGCGCCGTGTTGTGCTGGTATGACCCGGCTGGCGAGCGGCTCGTCAACGATCTGGACTTGAGCCTGCTGGACGCCGCGCAGGCACTGCTGGCCCAAGGCTCAGCCACGGGCGTTTCCTCAGCCACAGGCCTTTCAGCAACCAGCCCAGGCCCGGACCGGCTCAACCCGGTCGAATGTGTGGATGTGCCGGCCCTGCCCGCCGGTGCCTGCACGTTGCGGGTGGCCGGTTTCAACGTGATGACCGGCCCGCAACGTTATGCCCTGGCCTGGGCGGTGGAAACCGCCACCTGAATCACTTGAATCACTTGATCCATCCGACCCCTTTTCTTCCTGATTTTTCACCCACCCCCTGGAGGACACCATGGCCAAATCCAACCGAAGCCGAACCAGCACCCGAGAGATCGACATCCCCACGCCGGTTGCGCGGCGGCGATCCGGCGGCATTGCGCTCAAGCGCCCGTCACGCGCGCCCGCCCTGCCGGTGGGCGCGCGTGACGGCACCGGCCTGCTGGCGCTGGCGGCCGACGCTTCCGGGCAGCTCGACGCGCTGGCGCCGAATTTCGGCAACATCCTCTCGTCCATCGGCCTGGGCGTAGCCAACTCGCAGGCGGCGCTGGACCGCGGTGTGATCAACACCGTGAACCGGCTCTCCAATACCAAGATCACCGTGGTGACCGAAGTCGTGGAGCAGCTCGACGACAACGGCCTGCCCGACGTGGCGCAAACCCAGCTCGTGACCAACGAGCTTTCCGTGCTGAATTTTGTGACGCCCACAGTACACGAATGGAAACACGTCGCCCTTTCAATGGACATGAATGTGGGCGCCATGGACGACGAAACCGGCATGTCGTTCAGCGTCTCGCGCAAAAGCTCCAGCAAGGCCAACTCTGGCCTGTTCCTCGGGATCCTTGGTGTGGGCTACATGTCCAACAACAGCGATTTCCGCGCCTCCAATGCCATGAGCCACCGCGAGGCGCAGTGGTCCAACGGCAGCGTGCAGCTGGACGCCACGCTGGC
>JANNEZ010000343.1:0-1985 GCA_031379255.1 Rhodoferax sp.
AGCACGTGCTGAAGAACGCCAAGAGCGACGATCCCGCGACGCTGGCCTTCCTGCGCACCATCCCCGGCATCGGCAAGATCCTGAGCCTGATCATGCTCTACGAGATAGATCGTATGTAACCGTTCACGTCCTTTTTCCGACCGCCAGGCCGTCACGACCACTTCGTGATATTTTCTCTCTGTACACTTGTCCGCACGCTTCTCGCGCGCCTACTATTGGAATGCTGACGGACGTGAGTTACCTCAATGAATATAAGCATCCTTCTCCGCAGCCATGGGTCCGCCTCGTTTCCGGGCTTTCCGGAAACGAGGCTCTTTCTGGGTCTCGGCCCTGGCGAGCGTCGCGCCTGCTTGTACTCCCGTTGCTGCACCTGTGTGTTCCGGTTGCCGGGAGCGCGACGTTCACATTGCCAAACTCGAAAAGCAACTCGAAACGCTCAAGGCCCAGAACCGCAAGCTTGGCGAACGCGCCCGGCGGAATGCGTCCAACTCCTCGATTCCGCCTTCCACCAATCCGCCGGACGCTCCCAAGCCAACCGCCAAGCAACCCACCGGCCGTAAGCCCGGCGGACAACCTGGCCATCCAGGTCACTCACGCGAACGACTGCCGCCCGAACGCGTCCAGCACGTCATTCCCTTCGTGCCGATTACTTGCGATCACTGCCAGGCGCCGCTGCCCGAACAAGCCGGCGCCAACGATCCCGAACCGAGCTGGCACCAATACGCCGAACTGCCCAAAGTCGCTGCCGTCGTCACGGAATATCAAGGACACGCTCGCATCTGCACCTGCTGCGGCAAAGTCACGCGCGCCGCGATCCCTGACGAACTGCGCCGCGACATCGTCGGTCCGCGTCTGGGCGCCACCCTGAGCTATTTCAGCGGCAGTCCCCACGTCAGCAAACGCGGCATCGAGGAAATCTGCGAAAGCGTTTTCCACGTGCCGATCGCTCTGGGCACCGTCGCCAATCTCGAACAGCAAATGAGCGCTGCTTTGCAATCCGCTCATGCCCAGGCTCAACAGGCGGTGCAGCAGGCGCCCATCAAGCATGTCGATGAAACCGGCTGGAAACAAGCGGGCAAAAAACGTTGGCTGTGGGCCGCCGCCACCGCCGCCGCCGTCTGCTTTGTCATCCATCCCAAACGCGGCTTGCCCGGCCTGCTCATGCTCCTGGCCGGCAAACTGATCGGCCTGTTCATCAGCGACCGCTGGTCGGTCTATGGGATCTTGCCCGTGCTCCGTCGCCAAATCTGCTGGGCGCACCTCAAACGCGATTTTCAAAAACTGGTCGATCGCGGCGGCCCGGCCGAGGCGTTCGGCCAAAAAGGACTCGACGCGGTGCGGCAGTTGTTCCACGAATGGCGCCTATTCCGCGGTGGCACGATCAGCCGCGGACAATTACAAACGCGACTCAATCCGTTGCGCCAAGCCATGCGTGGTTGGCTGGAGGAAGGTACGCGCTGCGCCGAGAGCAAAACGGCCACCTTCTGCCAGAACCTGCTCAATTTGGAACCAGCCCTCTGGACGTTCCTGCGCCGCGAGGGGGTCGACCCGACCAACAATCACGCCGAGCGCGTGGTTCGCACGGCCGTGCTGTGGCGGAAGATCGCCTTTGGTTGCCACAGCGACGCCGGCTGCCGTTTCGTGGAACGCATGCTCACCGTCGTCGGCACGCTCCGGTTACAAAAGCGCCCCGTCCTCGCCTTCCTGGAACAATCCCTCCGCGCTCACCGCGACGGGCGAAAACCTCCCAAGCTCATAAAGTGAAGGTGAACGGTTACGGAATTTTTATCCCCGTTTGCGGTCAATTTGTTGTTCTCACCGCCCCATACGCCAGGGTACAATGGGTCGATCGAAGCAGGTATCGGCTCTTTGAAAACTCGCACCGAACGTTACGCCACCCGCGCTGGCCATCCCGGTTACTGGACGTGCGACGACGTGGCGGCTGCCCAGTCCGAGGCCAACGCCACGGCCAGGCCGCAAGGCGA
>JANNEZ010000456.1:0-5289 GCA_031379255.1 Rhodoferax sp.
GGCGGGTGCGGCAGTTGATGTGAACAACATTCCGCTGAGTGCAATTGAGCGGATCGAGGTGCTGAAGGACGGCGGCTCGGCCATCTACGGCGCGGACGCCGTAGCCGGCGTCATCAACTTCATCACGCGAAAGGCCTATACAGGATTGGAAATCTCTGGAAGTTACGGTCAATCCAGTCGCAGTGATTCCAAAGAAAAAACCGCTGGGATAGTGGCTGGTTTCGGTGACTACGACGCATCGGGCTACAACGTGCTGGTGGCTGCCGATATTCTGAAGCGTGATCCGCTTTTGCGTTCGGCGCGCGACATCACGAGTTCGGCCGACTGGCGCCGTTTCGACGACGGAAAGGGGTTCGATGGTCGCAGCTCTTTTCACCCGGTGGGTAATATCGTCGCCGGCCCCGGTGCACCAGGTCAAGTTCTTCCATGCCCGCCGGGCGAACTCAAGGGCGGGCTGTGCCGCTTCGACTTCAGCAAGACTATTTTGACCAGCATCAACGGCGCTGATCGAAGCAGCGGCATGTTGATCGGAAATTTGAAAATTGGCTCGATGCGAGCGTTCGGCGAATTGATTCTGTCGGAGTCGAAGGACCTTCATGAGGCACAGCCAGCGCCGTTCGCGTATGACAACCCTCTCGACGGCAATACTTATCGCTATCGATCGCTGCAATTCGGTCCCCGCACAACGGATCGCAAGTCGTCTCTGATGAATTTCGTCGCAGGGCTTGAAGGGACCACCGCGAATATCGACTGGGACGTGGCTGTTGGTTTTGGCAAGACAAAGACCACAAATAACGATTCGAACTACGCCGACACGACGTTGACTTATGCGCGCATCGACGATGGCACGTTCGACCCCACCAGTTTGACCAATCCGCAGTCGGTGATTGACAGCATCAAGATCAGGCCGGTCCGCGCTGGCGAATCAACAATCAAATTTCTAAACGCAAAGGGTACCGGACAACTGATGGAACTTGGCGGCGGCCCGTTGGCTTATGCTGTCGGTTTCTCGCTGAACAAGGAAACTTTGGCCGACCGCCCAGACGCCAATCAGATTGCCGGCAACGTGTTGGGCAGCATCGCTCAGTCTACGGTTGATGCGCAACGGGATTTCAGGGCGGTATTCGGTGAGCTTTCAATCCCTCTATTCAAGGGTTTTGAAGGGCAAGTTGCAATCCGGCACGACGTATATTCTGGCCTCAGCGCGCTTATTAACGGAACGCGGCAATCGTACAGCGGGAGCAGCAAGACAAGCCCCAAGGTTGCGTTCAAGTATGCCCCGGCAAGCGGTGTACTGGTTCGTGCCTCTTACACCGAAAGTTTTCTGGCACCCAGCCTGAAGCAGCTATTTGGTGGGCAGGACGAGGGTGCAAACTCGACCAGCGACCCATTCATTTGCGCAGCATTCCCGACCCTTTCGGGCACCTGCGATAATTTCCCCTACAAGCAGTTAACAGGTTCGAATCCGAACTTGAAGCCAGAAACCGGCAAGACACTGAATGTCGGCTTTGTGATTGAACCGATGAGCAATGTCAGCGTTGGTGTGGATTTTTTCCAGATCAAGAAGAAGGACGAAATTGGCTCTCTGACTGTTGAGTCAGCTATCGCGGCTGGCGCCATTGGAATCAAGGCTGGTGAAGCACAGGTGTTCACTAATAACTTGAATATTGCCGGAACGAAAGTTTCAGGGCTCGACATCGATTTCCGCGTTAGGTTGGGGGACACTCCTTTGGGCAAGGTCACCATACGCAACGGGACCACTTACTACACGCACATTCAGAATAAATCGGACCCCACTCTTGATTACTCCGAATATGTTGGCACTTTTGCAAGCCCAAGATGGCGTAACAATTTGAGCGTCAATTTCGAGACTGGTCCGTGGTCGACCACGACCACTTTCCACGCAACCGCCAGCATGATAGATTCCGCTTTGGCAGCGGGCTCCTTTGCATCAAATACACGCTCGACTGGTGTGCATGATGAAATGGATCTGCAGGTGCAATACACAGGCATAAAGGCTCTGACGTTGACCGGTAATATTAAAAACGTGTTTGACCGATTGCCTCCTTACAGCAACACCGGCGCGCAGAACCAATACGGCAGTCTTGGTTTCCCTTGGATATTCAGTCCACGCGGCCGTTTTTTCTCACACACGGCAAACTATAAGTTCTATTAATAATCTGGAACAGAAGCTAAATCCCGATCGGAGCTCGGGCTTTTTTCATTGGATGGATCAATTGCATGCATCAACAAATCAGAATCCTAAGAAGATGTGCCATCGTATCGGCAAGGTTCACTATATTCATCGCAGTTAGCGCGAGTATGGTGGTTACGCAAACCCTAGCCAACACAACAGAACCAGTTGAGAAATTCTTCAGGCTACCGCAATTCAGGGCGGCGGCACTCAACCCTTCAGCGACCCAGTTGGCTTACATCCGGGAAGTGAATGGTCGATACGGCCTTTTATCGATGGACACCGCCACACGAAAACTTATGCCGGTGGCTGATTCCACGTCGGCAGACGTGGTTGAGTTTCGCTGGATAAGTGATAAGCGCTTGATGTACAGAGTCGAAAATCTTCGCGTTGGTGTTGGCGACAACGAAGTGCACGGTTGGTATGCCATTGATGTGGACGGCAATAAGGTCTATACGCTCAGTGAGGGTCTGGTGTCGGCAAGTGGGACAGTGGGTGCAAACCGAGGCTTGCCTGCCAGGGCTGAGTTTTTGTCTCGAGTCAAGACCGGTGATCCGGACGACTTCATTGCAGTTCAGTTCGCAGAGTCGCCAGTCCGCTCAACGCTGCTTCGCATCAACTCTCGAACGGGTGCAAGGCGAACGCTGGATCCTGGTGGTTTGGAGAACGTGATCGACTGGGCTCTGGATGCGAACGATGTTGCACGGGCTGCAGTCAGCCGCGATAAGAATGCGCTCACTGTGTCAGTTCGAGACAGCGAGACCGCCCCATGGCGTAGTGTGGGAAAGTTCAGCCAGTTTGAGAACGCCGGATTCACTCCAATCCGCTTCGACAAAGCTGGGACGCTGTTTGTGTCCGCCCGTTTGGGTAGCGACACCTCCTCAATTCATCGATTCGATTGGGTCAAAGGTACCCCAGAGCGTGAGCCTCTTGTCAGTGTCAAAGACTACGATATTGACAGCGGGCTGATTTTTGATGAAGACGGCAAACTGCTTGGTGTGCGATATGAGGCCGACCAAGAAGGAACTTTTTGGATCGACCCCGTGTGGAAGGCGCATCAAGAGGCGATAGACGCGGCTTTGCCCGGTCGAGTCAATCTCATTTCGGGCGTTGCGGACGGGACCGTGCTGGTGCGAACCTATTCCGACACCAGCCCGCCCCGCTTTTTTCTGTATGAAACCAAGGTAAAAAAGCTGTCGCTACTCGGTTCCTCAAGACCATGGATTGACGAGAAAACACAGGCCCGCAGCGACGTCGTTCGCTACATTGCACGCGACGGGCTGACGGTTCCGGCTTTGCTGACGCTGCCGCGAGGCATTGAGCCTAAGAACTTGCCCTTGGTTCTGCTGGCGCATGGTGGACCGAACGTTCGGGGCATCCATTGGGGCTGGTCGCGCGAAACTCAGTTCCTCGCTTCCCGTGGTTATGCAGTGCTGGAGCCAGACTTCCGCGGCAGTCTCAATCATGGGTGGAAGCTTTTTCGCGCGGGGTGGCGGCAATGGGGTTTGTCCATGCAGGACGACCTCGCTGACGCAGTGCTGGACCTGACCAAGCGTGGCCTGGTGGATAAGAATCGTGTGTGCATCGCAGGAGCCAGCTACGGCGGATACGCGACGGTGATGGGCTTGATCTAGCACCCTGAGATTTACAGATGCGGGATCAGTTGGGTAGGTGTGACTGACATCGATTTGCTGTTCAGCATTGGTTGGGGCGACGTGGGCAATTCACCGGAGTCTCGTCTTGGCATGTCGGTGCTGATTGCCGACCGAGAAGGCGACAAGGTGCAGGTGCGCGAAACCTCGGCCATCACCCAAGCGACGCGCCTGAAGGCACCATTGCTGATGGCCTACGGCGCGTCCGATGTGCGCGTTCCGTACGAGCATGGTCGAAAATTGAACGAGGCGCTCAAGTCGCATAACAAAGACGTTGAATACATTGAGTACGCTGGTGAAGGCCATGGATGGCAATTGCTCAAGACCAACCTCGACTTTTGGACCCGTGCCGAGCGATTGCTTGGCAGGACCATAGGCAAGTAGCAGCTTCGCAAGGAACAACAGCACTCAGTCGGTGTGCCTGTTGCTCGAAACCAACTTGCCCAGTCCACTGGCTGACGAACATTCCGTTGTGTGCTGCACACTGGTTCAGTGCTCTTGTGGTCAGCAAATCCTCACTGAGCGATCGCACACCGCAGACTTGAGAAGGCAGCCCGAACTTTGGACCAGCCCCCATCCGTAGCCTCATGGAGGAATACCCTGAATGGCTACGGTTTTTGGTTCAGTGACAATTGCTTTACACGTCTTCGCAACAGCGCAGTGGCCGGTTTACAAAGCCCCGCAAGTGGCTTGCTCGGAGAGTGGGTTTATCAATCGACTTTCGTGTCATTTCAGGAGATCTCATGTTCAAGAAAACGAAACTCTGCTTCGGCCTGATGCTCGCGTTCGGGGGCACTCTCGCGCTGAGTTCTGTCCCCGCTTTGGCGCAACAGCAACTTGAGCGGGTTGAAATCACTGGCTCATCCATCCGTCGAATTGGGGCTGAAACCGCGCTGCCCGTGACTGTGATCAAAGTCGATGAACTCACACGACAGGGCGTAACGTCAACTGAGCAGGCGATTCAACGCATCGCTGCGAACCAGTCAAATTTCGGCGCGAGCGCTTCGATTGGGGGAACCACCGGCGGCAAGGCCGAAGCTGATCTGCGCGGCTTGAGTGGGCCATCGGGTACCAATGCGAATAAGACATTGGTTCTCCTTAACGGCCGGCGGCTCGCAAACCACGCGTTTGACGCGGCAGCGGTCGACTTGAATGCGATCCCCCTGTCCGCAATCGACCGCATCGAAATTCTCCGTGACGGAGCGTCCGCGATCTATGGGACCGATGCAATTGGCGGGGTGATCAACTTCATCATGAAGCGTGAATTGGTTGGCCTGGAGGTCAGCGCACAAGTTCAGCAACCGCAAAAGTCTGGTGGCGGAGACACGCAACGAGTGAGTCTGTCAGGCGGCTTCGGCTCTCTTGCGGAACAACGTTTTAATGTCTTGGCTTCACTTGACTGGCGCAAGCAAGACGTCTTGGCAGCTGCGGATCGGTCTTTTT
>JANNEZ010000459.1:0-4307 GCA_031379255.1 Rhodoferax sp.
TACCAATTGCGGTACGACGTCAATTAGCTTCGCTGGCGACTTCAACACCAATTTTGCTCAGGTCAGTGTAGGTTTGTTGGGATTCACCGGCATCGGCCAGCCAATTCTTCAACTCGCGGCTAATCACGACGGTAGTTTGACGTTTGACATCCCTGAGCCAGGTTCCTTGGCTTTGATCGGTCTCGCCTTGGCTGGTTTGGGTCTGACCCAGCGCCGTCGCAAAGTGGCAGTCTGATTCCGGTTGAGTCCTTAAACTCATTCTCAAACGGCAGCTTAGGCTGCCGTTTTTTATTGCCCGCCAGCTTTACACTGGCTCCTGAATGAGTTATTCGAGCAAACAGCGCCTCGCCCTGGCGCTGATTTTCATCACCCCGGCGTTTTGGAGCGTCAACTACCTGGTCGCCCGCAAGGCGCCTGGCGTCATCGAACCACATGCCTTGGCATCCATGCGCTGGCTGATGGCCGGTTTCCTGTTTGGCCTGGGTTATTGGGGCCAGATCTGGGCCGAACGCCGGCAGATTTTGCAGGACTGGAAG
Organism: Rhodoferax sp.; assembly: GCA_031379255.1. Taxonomy (GTDB): domain Bacteria; phylum Pseudomonadota; class Gammaproteobacteria; order Burkholderiales; family Burkholderiaceae_C; genus JANYCG01. Next base: position 537 of record JANNEZ010000459.1, read on the forward strand.
CACTACCTGGTTCTGGGCGCCTTGGGCATGTGGATTTGCGGCGCTTGGGTGTATGTGGGCGGGCGCACCACCGTGGCCGTCAACATCGCGCTGATTTACAGCATTTCACCCGTTTTAGTGGTGGCCGCGTCGGCGCTGTGGCTCAAAGAGCGGGTCAGCCCGCTGCAACTGTGCGGCGTGGTGATCGCCCTGGCTGGCGTGTTGCACGTGATCCTCAAAGGCCAATGGACTGACTTGGCAGCGGTGCAATTTGTGCCCGGCGACGGCTGGATATTCGCCGCCGCCGTTGCCTGGACGGTTTACTCCGTGTTGCTCAAGCGTTGGCACAGCCCGCTGGGCGCAAGCGCGCGCCTGGCCATCATCGCCCTGGCGGGGGTGTTGGTGATGTTGCCCTTCACCCTTTTTGAGGCTGCGACCAACCCGCTGCCGGTGTTGACGCTGCCCGGCTTTGGCCTGTCATTGGCCGCTGCGTTGTTCCCCGGTTACGGCGCTTACCTCGCGTTTTCCGTCATGCAGCGTGAGCTCGGGGCGGCGCGCGTGAGTGTGGTCTTGTATCTCGGGCCGATTTATGCGGCCGTGATCGCCTGGCTGGTGCTGGGCGAGCCCCTGCAAATGCACCATTTCATTGGCTTGGCGCTGATCTTGCCCGGGATTTATTTGGTCAACAGAAAGTAAGTTATTGATTTTAATAAGTGTTCATCGTAAAATATAAATTTTCAAATTTAGGTTGAACATGGCTATTTCTGCCAATCTGCATGAAGCGCTGGAAGGACAAAACCGCCAATTCATCGATGCGGAGGTGGTGTTTCGCGCCTACCGGCAAGCGGTTGGCGTCGCCGCAGAAGTCAGAGGTTCGATGTTTTGGCGAGATCTGCGCGGAAAGCGAACCCTGATCCGGAGTTCTGCCGCCGGAAGTCAGAAGTCGTTGGGAGGTCATTCGGACGGGACGCAAGCGATTTTCGACAGTTTTCAAGCGCGCAAGTTGTCGTCTCAGGAGCGGGTACGGTCACTGTCAGCGCAAATGGTGGTTCAGCAACGCCTGAACCGGGCACTGCGGGTTGGCCGTGTCCCCAACATCGTCGTGAAGTTGCTCAACGCTCTGCATGAAGTCGGGCTTGACGGCTTTTTCACAGTCGTTGGCACCCATGCGCTTTATGCTTACGAGCAAGCGGCGGGGGTTCGAATCTCCCAAGAGGCGATGGCCACTCGTGATGTGGACATGTTGTTTGACGTACGAAAGCGAGTCTCCTTCTTTTCGAGCATGAAAAAAATGGACAGCTCATTGATCGCTGTGTTGAAGAAAGCCGACGCTAGCTTTGAAATCGCACGCGACCAGCTTTACACCGCCAGAAACCAAGACGGTTTTGAAGTTGACATCATCCGGCGCAATGCCAAGGATGCCGACCCGCACCCATTGCGCATGAGTGACGATGAAAATGATTTTTGGGCCGTCCAGGTGTCGCTGGGAGAAAAGTTGCAGTCCGCCCGGCCTTTTGAACAGGTGGTCGTCGCTACTTCAGGAGAAATGGCAGTGATGCGAACCATTCATCCACTGGACTTCGCCAGAAGCAAAATTGCCCTCTCAATACAATCCAATCGCGACGCTACAAAACGCGGAAAAGACGCCTTGCAGGCCCAAGTAGTCACTTATTTGGTGGAGCATTACCTTCCGCATTTGCAGAGCCAGTGACGACCAGGCGCTGGTTCAGACGCTGAGCCGCCGGCAAATCTCCAGAACCGCCGCCGCCTGGTTCATGCAGTAAAAATGCAGCCCCGGCGCGCCGCCCGCGCGAAGCTGTTCACACAAGTCGGCCACGACATCCAGGCCAAACGCCTTGATCGACGCCGTATCGTCGCCAAACGACAGCAGGCGAAGGCGGATCCAGCGCGGTATTTCGGCCCCGCAGGCGTCTGAAAACCGCATCAACTGCGTGCTGCTGGTGATCGGCATGATGCCGGCGATGATGGGCACACTCACGCCGGCCGCGTCAGCATCTTGCACAAAGCGGAAGTAGGCATCCGCGTTGTAAAAATACTGCGTGATGGCCGAGTGGGCGCCCGATTTGACCTTGCTCACAAAGGCCTGGAGGTCCGCGGCTGGCGATTTTGCCTGGGGATGCACTTCCGGATAAGCCGCCACTTCAATCCGGAAATCGTCGCCGGTTTCAGCACGGATAAAGGCCACCAGATCGCTGGCGTAGTGGAATTCGCCACCCGCGCCATAACCGCTGGGCAAATCGCCGCGCAACGCGATCAGGCGCCTGACCCCCATGTTTTTGAGCGTCGCCAACTGTTCGCGCACCGTGTTTTTGGTGGCCCCCACACATGAAAAATGCGATGCCGCCTCAACGCCTTCTTTCAGAATTTCGCCCACTGTGGCGAATGTGCCCGCCTGGGTGGAGCCGCCCGCGCCGAAGGTGACCGAGCAGAACTCGGGCTTGAGCGCATACAGTTGCTGGCGTACGGCGCGCAGTTTCTCCACCCCTTCTGGCGTTTTGGGTGGAAAGAACTCGACGCTGATGGGCAATTTGGGAGGGCGGCTGAGAGAAGGGTTCATGGTTTTGCGTGCAGAAAAAATTCGCGGTTGCCGTCGCCGCCGGTGATCGGGCTGTCCAGCCAGGCTTGAACGGTGAGGCCCAGCTCGGCGCAACAGTCTCGGATGCGTTTTTCGACGATGCCGTACATCGCCGGGTCTTTGACGATGCCGCCCTTGCCCACCTGGCCGGGTTGCAACTCGAATTGCGGCTTGACCAGCATCAGCAATTCAGCGCCAGGTTGAAGCAGCGGCACGAGCGCGGGTAACACCAGGGTCTGTGAAATAAAGGACAGGTCGCCCACGATGAGCTCGAATCGACCGTCAAACGGGTCACCCGTCAGCCCATCAAGCGCGTATTTTTCATCGAAAGCCGCTACCAACTCCGAAGCACTCAAGGTGCGTGCATTGACGTTTTCCAGCGCAACAACCTGTGAATTCTCGCGCATCGATGGGTGCAACTGGCCACTGCCGACATCCACGCCCACCACCTGTTTCGCACCGTGTTGCAGGAGGCAATCGGTGAAGCCACCAGTGGACTGACCGACATCGAGGCAGGTCTTGTCCTGCACCACGATGCCGCTGGACTTCAAGACACCCTCGAGCTTCAAGCCGCCGCGCGAGACGTATTTGGCCTCGGAGGTGTCCAGCAACTCGATATCGGCGTCCACCGGCAATTCGTCGCTGTTTTTGCCGACGCGTTTCCAGGGCGCGTCCGGCGCGCCGCCTTCCAAAGCCGCCACCCGCCAGCGCACGCCCGAGGCGATCAGGCGCTGCGCCTGCGAGCGCGAGCTGGCAAAGGCACGTTGCAGCAGGAGCTGGTCAGCCCGCACTTGCTACTGACTTAGTAGCGGTAGGTATCGGGTTTGTAAGGCCCCTGCTTCGACACACCGATGTAGGCGGCCTGTTCGTCAGACAGCTCAGTCAACACCGCGCCAACCTTTTTCAGGTGCAGGCGCGCGACTTTTTCATCCAGGTGTTTGGGCAACACGTAGACCTTGCCGACTTTGTATTCTTTGGGCTTGGTGAACAACTCAATTTGGGCGATGGTCTGATTGGCAAAGCTGGATGACATCACAAAACTGGGGTGACCGGTGCCACAACCCAGGTTCACCAAGCGGCCCTTGGCCAGCAAAATGATGCGCTTGGAAGGCATCTTGCCCTTGGCCGGGAAAATCACGTGATCCACCTGCGGTTTGATTTCGTCCCACTTGCATTTTGCGAGTGAGGCGACATCG
>JANNEZ010000534.1:0-5673 GCA_031379255.1 Rhodoferax sp.
GGCATAGAGGGCATGCCCCAGGACGAAGCCATGGATGTGTTGCGACAGCTGTTCGCGCACCAGATCGAGCCCCGCTTTGTGTACCGCCACCGTTGGCAGCCCGGCATGCTCACCCTGTGGGACAACCGCTGCCTGCTGCACGCCGCCACCGGCGGTTACGAAGGCCATCGGCGCCTGTTGTACCGTGTGACGGTTGCCGAGCGGCCCTAGGCAGACCACAATGCAAGCATCCCTCAATAACGCAAGGAGACAAGCATGAGCGACAGCACCGATTTTGGTTTCGGCAAATTTGTGCCCGGTTTTGATTTTTTGCAAAACCTCGCCAAAGGCGCCTCGAACAGCATTCCGCAAATGCCCAACCTCACCAACTGGGTGTCGCCGTCGCTCAACCTGGAAGAGCTGGAGAAACGTATCTCCGAACTCAAGGCGGTGCATTTCTGGCTGGACCAGAATTCCAAGGCCCTGGGCGCCACCATCCAGGCGCTGGAAGTGCAGAAGATGACGCTGGCCACCCTGAAAGGCATGAACTTCAACATGGGCGACGTCGCCAACGCGCTCAAACTCAAGGCCGCCGATTCCGTGGTCGCGAGTGTGCAAAAGGTCAGTGATCGTGTTTCCGAGCGGGCCGCCAGCACCGCCAAAACCCTGTCGGACGCGGCCTCCAGCATGGCCGGCGGCGCCAAGGCGGCGGTGGCCAGCGCCTCCGGCAAAGGCAGGGGCGCGAAGCCGTCGCCCGGCATAGCCGGCTTGGTTGACCCCTTGCAACTGTGGGGGTCACTGACGCAGCAGTTCCAGCAGATCGCTGCCGGCGCCATGAAAGACGCAACCAAAAATACCGCGGTTGACATGACCAAACACATGGCCAGCGGGTTGGCCAAGGAAGCCCTGAAAGCCACCAAGAAGGCTGTCTCATCCAAAACCTCCGGCGGCGCCACCCGGAAATCTGCGAGGCGGCGCGCGGCTTGAGTCCGTGATCTGCGCGGGTTAAACAGAACCCATGAAACTCTTCCCCTACGCCCACGCCGCGCACCCGGACTGGCGCATGGCCGCCGGCTTGGTACTGGCGCAGTTGCGCGCCCAGATGGCCACCCGCGTCTACGCCAGTGCGCCCACACTGGCGCTGCTGTACATCACCGACCACTATGCGGCAGCGGCGCAGGACATCCTGGCCCACTTGGGGCACGAGCTGCCGGAGGTGACCGACTGGTCGGGCACAGTCGGCGTTGGTGTGGCCTCCAACAATGTGGAATATTTCGACGAACCGGCGCTGGCCATCATGTTGTGCGACGTGCCGCCCGACCAATACCGCGTGTTTTCCGGCGTGGCGCCGCTGGGCCTGGGGTTCGAGCCCTACAGCGCGCTGATCCACGCCGACGGCAACACGCCGGACCTGCCCGAGCTGATCGCCGAGATGGCCCAGCGCACCGCGTCCGGCTACCTGTTTGGCGGGTTGGCGGCCAGCCGCACCCGCTCGGTGCAGTTCGCAGTGGGTGGCAATGGCAATATCCAGGGCCACGGCTCGGCCAGCGGGGTGTTCAGCGGCGGCCTGAGCGGCGTGGCCTTTGGCGACCGCGTGGCGCTGGTTTCGCGCGTCACCCAGGGCTGCCAACCGGTGTCCAAAACCCGTGTTGTGACGGCCTTTGACGACAACGTCGCCACCCAACTCGATGGTGAACCGGCGCTGGATGTGATGCTGGCTGACCTGGACGCCACCCTGGCAGAGCCTGAGGCGGCGCTGAACAAAGTGCGCCAGACGCTGGTCGGCCTGGTCGATAAAAACGACCGTCAACACGACGCGGGCGGTCGCAACACGGCGGGTTTCGGCGGAAACTTTGGCAGCGACGTGACGGTGCGTCACATCATCGGATTGGACCCGGGGCGCCGGGGCGTGGCGGTGTCGGCGCACCTGAAGGCCGGCATGCAACTGGCGTTCTGCCAGCGCAATGTGCAGGCCGCGCGGGCCGACCTGGTGCGCGTCTGCGCGGAAATCCGAGAAGAGCTCGACACCGCCGAGCTGCCGCTCACGCCGGCCTTTGCCGCGATTGAAATCGAATCACTGCCGGCGCCCAAACCGCGCCATATTGCCGGCGCCATCTATGTGAGCTGCTCCGGGCGGGGCGGCCCGCATTTTGGCGGACCCAGCGCCGAGTTGCAGATCGTGCGCAAGGCCCTGGGCGACGTGCCTCTGGTCGGATTTTTTGCCGGCGGCGAAATTGCCCGCCACCACCTGTACGGCTACACCGGGGTGCTGACGGTTTTCACGTCGAACTAGGGCCTTGATTGGCGCTTTTCCTGCCACGTTCGCACTCCTGAAAATAGTGTGAACAGGCCCTAGAAACATACAGTCGCTTGGGTTTTTTAGCCAACACGAAGAGGAGCTTGCCATGTTGTCCACCGAAGAACTTGAAAAACTGATGCCCGCCGAAACCACGCGGTTTCGCTCGCCCATTCCCACACAATCGGTCTCCAGCGACGAATTCATGCCGTCGGCGCAAACCCCCAAACAAAAGGAATTTGAAGCCCGCGTGAAAGAGTTGGGCAGTTCAATTTCGAAAAAACTCGGCATCCCGCGCAGGCGCTTTTTCCAGGGCGCGGCGGGCATGGCAGCGGCCTTTGTGGCGATGAACGACACCTTCGGGCCGATGTACCTGGTGAGCCGCGCCGAGGCGCAAACGCCCGAGCTGGCCAACCAGCGCGCCAACGCGCTCAAGGGCCAGTTCATCATGGACATGCACACGCATTTCCTGCGCGACGACACCCGCCTGACCAACTTCGTGCGCGCGCGCGAAGCGGTTGGGCGCGCCGGCTGGAACCCGGCGCTTGTCGGCAAGCCGCAAACCCTGGACGACCTGAAGTTCGCCAACTATTTCAAGGAGATCTACCTCGACAGCGACACCAAGGTCGCGCTTATCTCGGGCTCAGGCTCCGAAGAGCCGCGTGACTGGTTTCTCACCAACGAGATGAAGGCCGACGCCCGCAGCGATGTGAACAAAAAAGCCGGCGCCAAACGCATGTTTTCCCACGCGATCTTCATGCCCGGCATGCCCGGCTGGCTCGACAAGGTGGACCGCGACCTGGAAGTCTTGAAGCCCGACTCCTTCAAGGGTTACACCGTGGGCGACAACACCAACAAGCCGTTGGCGCGCCACCCCTGGAAACTTGACGACGAAAAGCTGCTGTACCCGTTTTACGAAAAACTGGCCAAAGCCGCCACCGGCCCGAACGGCACACCCAGTCTGGCCAACGTGTGTGTGCACAAGGGGCTTTTCCCGCCGTCCGTCACGGCGCAGTTCCCGAACCTGCTCACTTACGCTGACGCGAGCGACGTGGCCAAAGCGGCCAAAGACTGGCCGCAACTGAACTTCATCATCTACCACTCGGCCTTTCGTTTCGCCGGGGCGCAGCAAGCCGGCTGGGAGCAATTCGAGAAAACCGGGCGCGTTGATTGGGTCACCGACCTGGCGGAGATCCCGGAAAAACACGGCGTGAAAAACGTCTACGGCGACCTGGGCCAGATCTTCGCGCAAAGCACGGTCTCGGAGCCGCGCCTGTGCGCGGCGATGATGGGCCAACTCATCAAGGGCCTGGGCGCTGACCACGTGGTGTGGGGCAGCGACGCTGTCTGGACCGGCGCGCCGCAGTGGCAGATTGAAGCCTTCCGCCGTCTCGAAATCCCCGAGGAAATGCAAAAAAAATACGGCTTCGCGCCGTTGGGCGCTGCTGACGGACCGGTGAAAAACGCGATATTCGGCGACAACTCGGCGCGGCTTTACAACTTCACCCGCCAGCAACGCGCGTCTCTCGCAGGCGACAAAGTGGCCTTCGCCAAGGCCGAATATGACCTGCACGGAGAAGGCCGCACCAATTTGCGGTATGGTTACGTGCGGACACAAATCGGCTGACGCCGTGACGGGTTTCGGCCCAAATGGCGGTCCGCTCCACTCTGAAAGCGACACCACATGCAGCCGGACCAGGCCTTTTCATCCAGCTACAAGGAAGCACGGGAGAAATTCCTGCACGCCGCCGCCCAGGCGGGCGCCTCACTGTCAGCTTTTGAGCACCCGCTGCGCGGTGTCGACGGAGAAACCCTGGCGCTGGACGCGGCGCTGTACGGCCCGGCAAACCCGCAAAAACTGCTGATTGTCAGCAGCGGCTGCCACGGTGTGGAAGGATATTGCGGCAGTGGCGCACAGGTTGCAGCGTTGAATGACGCCAACTTGCAGGCGCGTTGCGCCGAAACGGGTGTTGCGCTTCTGTTTTTGCACGCCATCAACCCGTATGGTTTCTCGCACACGCGGCGCGTGACACATGAAAACGTCGACCTGAACCGCAATTTCCAGGATTTCTCCAAGCCCTTGCCGCAAAACCCGGCCTACCGGGATTTACACGTCATCCTGCTGCCCAAAGAGTGGCCGCCGGGTGCCTTGAACGTCGCCAGCCTGGCCTGGTACATCGGCACCAAGGGCATGAAAGCGGCGCAGCAGGCCCTGTCGGGCGGCCAGTACGAGGTGGAAGACGGCTTGTTTTTCGGCGGCAAAGGCCCGACCTGGAGCAACCGCACGCTGCGCAAGGTGTTGCGCCAATACGGCGCGGGTGTGCCAAAAGTGGCCTGGATTGACCTGCACAGCGGTCTGGGCGACGAAGGCGCATGTGAGCGTACCTTCGCCATGAAACGCGAAGACACGGTGGGCCAGGCGCGCGCCCGCGCCTGGTGGGAGGGCGGTGGCGCCACGCCGCTCAAGTCACTGGACGACGGCAGCTCGGTTTCGGCCGCTTTGACAGGTCTGATGTGGCCGGCCATTTACGACGAGTGCCCAGAGGCCGAAATTACCACCATGGCGATGGAATTCGGCACCGTGGACAAATTGAAAGTGCTTAAGGCCTTGCGCGGCGACCACTGGCATTACCAGCATCCGGAGGCGCCCGCCGGGTTGGTCAGCGACATCAAGAAAACCCTGCGGGATGCGTTTTATGTCGACACACCACTTTGGAAAGTGAAAATCACCTCGCAAACAACGCAGGCAATAAATCAAGGTATTGATGGGTTATCAAATTCTTGAGTAATAAAGTCACATAAAATATAAATTGTTTGCTATATATTTATGACTGAATTAGATTAATTAATAATCTAATTGTATTATTAATTTTTATTTAAACTAAGTTTCATCAAATCCCGCGCGCCCGGCCCGCCTTGAATTGCGCCCGCAAAGCGCCAAACGTGCCGGCATCCAGCGCCTCGCGGATTTCCTGCATCAGGTTCAGGTAATAGTGCAGGTTGTGGATGGTGGCCAGCATCGGCCCAAGCATTTCGCCGCAACGGTCCAGGTGGTGCAGGTAAGCGCGTGAAAAGCCTTCACGGCCGCCGGTGTTCCAGGCAACTCCCGGCTTGCCCGCGCAGGCGTAACAGGTGCAGGTGGCGTCCAGCGGCTGCTCATCCATCTTGTGGCGCGCGTTGCGGATTTTCAAATCCCCAAAACGGGTGAACAAGGTGCCATTGCGTGCGTTGCGCGTCGGCATCACGCAGTCAAACATGTCCACACCTTGCGCCACGCCCTCGACCAGGTCTTCGGGGGTGCCCACACCCATCAGGTAACGCGGTTTGTGCGCCGGCAGGCGGTGCGGCGTGTGCGCCATGATGCGCAACATCTCGTCTTTGGGCTCACCCACACTCAC
>JANNEZ010000551.1:0-5995 GCA_031379255.1 Rhodoferax sp.
CGTTGCACCAGCGAGATGCTGGCCTTGCGGTTCTTCAGTACCACTTCCACGGCCTGGTCGTACATCGGATCTTTTTCGCCGCTGGGGCCGCCGTCTGCACCGGGTTCACCTTCACCATCGACCGTGCCGCCTTCGAGCACACCTTCGATGTAGTTGGGCTCGCCCTGGGTTTTCAGGTAGGCCACAACGCGGTGCACTTCCTCGTCGCTCACAAACGCGCCGTGCACACGGATCGGCAGGCCAGTGCCACTGGGCATGTAGAGCATGTCACCCATGCCCAACAGCGCCTCCGCGCCCATCTGGTCCAGGATGGTCCGGCTGTCGATTTTGCTGCTGACCTGGAAGGCGATGCGGGTCGGGATATTCGCCTTGATCAGGCCGGTGATCACGTCCACGCTGGGGCGCTGGGTGGCCAGAATCAGGTGGATTCCGGCCGCGCGCGCTTTTTGCGCCAAGCGGGCGATGAGCTCCTCGATTTTCTTGCCAACCACCATCATCAGGTCGGCCAGCTCGTCGATCACCACCACGATGTGCGGCAGGCGCTCCAGCGGCTCGGGCGCTTCGGGCGTGAGGCTGAACGGGTTGGCGATGTATTCGCCACGGGCCTTGGTATCGTCAATGCGCACGTTGTAACCCGCCAGGTTGCGGACACCCAGCTTGCTCATCAATTTGTAGCGGCGCTCCATCTCCCCGACGCACCACGTCAAGCCATGCGCGGCCTGGCGCATGTCGGTCACCACCGGCGCCAGCAGGTGCGGGATGCCCTCGTAGACCGACATCTCCAGCATCTTCGGGTCGATCATCAAGAGGCGCACGTCCCGCGCGTCGGCCTTGTACAGCAGGCTCAAAATCATGGCATTGATGCCGACCGACTTGCCCGAACCGGTGGTGCCGGCCACCAGCACGTGCGGCATCTTTGCGAGGTCTGCAACCACGGGGTTGCCAATGATGTCTTTGCCCAGGCCCATCGTCAACATCGACTTGGCCTCGTTGTAAACGGCAGAACCCAGAATTTCAGACAGGCGGATCGACTGGCGCTTGGCGTTGGGCAGCTCCAGAGCCATGAAGTTTTTGCCGGGAATGGTCTCCACCACGCGGATCGACACCAAGCTTAAACTGCGCGCGAGGTCTTTGGCCAGGCCGACGATCTGCGAACCCTTCACGCCGGTGGCCGGTTCAATCTCATAACGCGTGATCACCGGGCCGGGCTGAGCCAGCACCACACGCACGTCAACGCCGAAATCTTTCAGGCGTTTTTCGATCATCCGGCTGGTCATCTCGAGCGTTTCCGGGGCAACGGTTTCCTGCCTCGCCTGCGCGCCATCGAGCAAATCGACTTGCGGCAACTTGCTGTCGGGCAGCTCTGTGAACAGGGGCTTCTGGCGCTCCTTGGCGACCCGTTCGCTCTTGGGCACATCCACCATGATGGGCTCAATCATCATGGGCATGGAGTGCAGCTCGGCGATCACCTCACGTTCTTCTTCCACCGTTTCCTCGCGTTCGCGCGCCGCCTGCTGGCCCAAAGCCAGGTCTTCGGCGATTTCGCGCTTGGCCCGGCGCGACTCGACCAGCGTGTACAACCCGCCGCCAATGCGCTCGGCCGCATGGCTCCAGGAAAAACGGAAAGCCATGGCAAAACCGGTGACCACCAGCGCCACCGCCACCAGCCCGGAGCCGGTGAATCCCAACCATTTCACGGCCAGCGCACCGAGCCAATAACCCAGCACACCCCCGGCATGCCCGGGCAATTTGCCCTCGAGACGGTAGAGGCGGCTCCATTCCAGCGCAACACTGGCGCACACCAGCAACAGCAAACCAAACCAGAACACCGCCATCGGGCTTGTGAGCTGGTGCGCAAGCTTTTGAAGCTTCGGGTGATTGTCCGGGTAGGTCTGCAGCGGCTGGCGCGCAGGCAAATCATTGCCCCGCATCCACCGCGCCAAGGTTGCCAGCCAGGCCCTCAAGGCGGCAGCCACACACCACCACACAGAAAATCCGAAAACGAAATAACTGATGTCAGCCGCCATGGCGCCCAACTTGCCGGCCTTGTTGACCAAACTCCCGCCAGTGCCCGAGGTGGACCATGCTGCGTCGTTGGTCGAATAGGTGAGGAGCGCCAGGAGCCAAATCGTCAAAGCGATGAAACCACCGATCAAAACGAGCTCCGTCGCGAATCGATGCAAACCGGAACGAACCGGGCCATCTGCCCGTTGGCCATTGGCGCCCGTGCGGGAGTGGTTCAGCGTATTGAGTGAGTAGGTCATTGCTATCTAACGCGGCCGGGCCACGCGGGCTGACACAGAAAGGCCAGAATCAACGCGGCACCCTGCGCCGCTCTCTGACCCAGATGGCACCATCAGTACGGGTTTCAATGAAGCCCTGCTCCTCAAAGTCTTTCATCACACGGCTGACCATCTCGCGCGAGGCGCCGACCATTTTGGCAATGTCCTGGCGGGAGATTTTTTCACGGATGACAAAACAATTGGGTTGGTCTGACTGGGGCACGCCGCTCTCCAGCAACACGTTGGCGACACGGCTGTAAACACCCATCAGCGCCAGCGACTCAATTTTACGGTCGGCGCTGCGCAGGCGCCGCACAAGACCGCGCATCACCGCCTGCATCATCGCCGAGTTTTCATTCACGCAGCGGTTGAAGTCGTCGCCGCCGAGCACCAGCGCGTCGGTCTGCATCTCGGCTTCCACATTGGCAGAATGGGTTTCCTGGTCGATCAGGCTCATTTCGCCCACGTGGTCACCCGGCTGCAAGGTCGCCAGGATGACTTCCCGCGCCTTTTTGTCGGTCAGCACCACCCGTGCGCGCCCGGCGAGGATGATGTACAGCGCGTCACATTTCTTGCCCTGCTCGACGATCAGCTCGCCCCGTTTGAAACGGCGCTTGCCCACTGCCGTGGCCAGCGATTCGGCCTGGGCGGGCGTCAACACGGCAAACAGGGGCACCCGGCGGATAAGGTCAAGATTTGTCAACATCGACATCGGTCATCCTTCCAACACGCGCATTTGAGGGCAATCGGAACACTGTGGGTTTATCGCACACACCGCTTTTTATAATCGGGGCATCCCCGGCAGCCGCACAGCTTGGCATTGGTTTGCCAGCCCCAAACTGTACACGGCTCACAGGTTTATCCGCCCCGGCACTTCCGGGTATTTACAAAAGGTTCCGAATATGTCTTCTTCCAGGCACATCAAGGTGCTGATCCTCGGCTCTGGCCCTGCTGGTTATTCCGCCGCTGTTTACGCGGCGCGCGCCAACCTCAACCCGGTGCTGATCACCGGCATCGCCCAAGGCGGCCAGTTGATGACAACCACTGATGTGGACAACTGGCCCGCCGATGTGCATGGTGTGCAGGGCCCCGAACTGATGCAGCGCTTCCTGGAGCATGCCCAGCGCTTCAACACCGAGGTGGTGTTTGACCACATCAGCGCGGTTGACCTGGGCAAACGCCCCTTCACCCTCAAGGGCGACAGCGGCGAATACACCTGCGACGCGCTCATCGTCGCCACCGGCGCCTCCGCCAAATACCTGGGCTTGGCTTCAGAAACCGCCTTCATGGGCAAAGGCGTCTCGGGTTGCGCCACGTGCGACGGTTTCTTCTACCGCAATGAGATCTGCTGCGTGGTGGGCGGCGGCAACACGGCCGTAGAGGAGGCGCTGTACCTCTCCAACATCGCCAGCAAGGTGTACCTCGTGCACCGGCGGGACAAATTCAAGGCGGAAGCCATCCTGATCGACAAAATGATGGAAAAGGTCAAGGCCGGGAAGATCGAACTCAAAACCTTCAAAACACTCGACGAGGTGCTGGGTGACGCGACGGGCGTGACGGGCATCCGCCTCAAGGACGCCAAAACCGGCAGCACGGAAGATATCGTGCTCAAAGGCTGCTTCATCGCCATTGGCCACGCCCCCAATACCGAGATTTTCAACGGCCAACTGGACATGGCGGGGGGTTACATCGTCACCCAGTCGGGCCTCAAGGGTATGGCGACCATGACCAGCGTGCCTGGCGTTTTTGCCGCCGGCGACGTGCAGGACCACATCTACCGCCAGGCGATCACCAGCGCGGGAACCGGCTGCATGGCCGCGCTGGACGCCCAGCGCTTCCTGGAGCAGTAAAAACCGGGCTAAAAGTTGGCCCAAAAACTGTCATATAATCGAAGGCTATTCGAAAAACGGGTTACCGCCACCCACTAATTGGCGAGGTGAGGTTGCCGCCCGCATCCGGGGTTGCAGCTGTTTTGATCGGAGCGACCTCTATGGCACGCGTATGTGAAGTCACGGGCAAAGGCCCAATGGTGGGAAACAATGTTTCCCACGCCAACAACAAAACCAAGCGCCGGTTCCTGCCGAACCTGCAGTACCGCCGTTTCTTTGTGGAGACCGAAAACCGCTGGGTGCGCTTGCGCATCTCCAACGCCGGCCTGCGCCTGATCGACAAAAACGGCATTGATTCCGTGCTCGCAGACCTGCGCGCGCGCGGTCAAGCCTAAACCGAAGGAGAACCACCATGGCAACCAAAGGCGGACGCGAAAAAATCAAGCTTGAGTCTACGGCTGGAACCGGTCACTTCTACACCACCAGCAAGAACAAGAAAACCATGCCCGAGAAAATGCTGATCAAGAAATTTGATCCCGTGGCCCGCAAACATGTGGACTACAAGGAAATGAAGCTGAAGTAATTAAGCTGAAGCTGAAACAATCCGGCTTCTTTCGAAAATTCCCCCATAAAAAAACCCGCTGGAAAGCGGGTTTTTTTATGGGGTCGGGACAGGCATTGCCGCCAGGCCCCGGCTTGAAGCGCGTCAGGCGCGGGCTGCCCTGAGCCGCATCGAAAACTGCGCCAGCCCGGCGATGCCGCTGGCCTCCGCCCGATGGCACCAGTCTTTCAACTCGGCCGCGAGGTGCTCGCGCGAGTGCGAGGTGTTGAGCCACATCTGGCGCAGCTCTTCGCGCATCACAACCATTTTGTCCAGCACCGGCGACGCGGCGCGCGCCACATTCAGGTGCGCCACGGCGTGGGCGGGCACCTTGTCAGTGTCGCGGTGCAGCCAGCGGTTGGCGGCCTTGATCATGGCGGCGTCGGCGCTGCGCGCTTTCAAGGCATCGATTTCGTGTTTGAAGGCTTCGCGCATGCCCTTGGCATAACCGGCCATGATTTCATACCGGTTGGAAATCAGGGCCTCAAGCGTTTTCTCGTCGGCTACCGGGCGGATGTCGCCAAAGGCGAGTTTGGGCGGCGTCTTTTTGACTTTGGCCAGGCCCGCCATCTGCATCAGGCGGATGTACATCCAGCCGATGTCGAACTCATAGGGCTTGACGGACAACTTCGCCGAGGTGGGGTAGGTGTGGTGGTTGTTGTGCAACTCTTCGCCGGCAATGATGATGCCCCAGGGCGAGATGTTGGTGCTCGAATCAGGCGCCTCGAAGTTGCGGTAGCCCCAGAAATGGCCAGCGCCATTGATGATGCCGGCCGCCATGACGGGCGTCCAGGCCATCTGCATCGCCCACACGGCCAAGCCGCCGATGCCAAAGAGCGCCAGGTCGACAATCATCATGAGGCCCACGCCTTGCCATGAGAACGGGGTGTACAGGTTGCGCTCAAGCCAGTCGTCGGGTGTGCCGTGGCCATACTTGACCATGGTTTCCGCGTTTTTCTGCTCCGTGCGGTACAGCTCAGCGCCCTGGAACAGCACTTTCTTGATGCCGTAGATCTGCGGGCTGTGCGGGTCATCGGCCTGTTCGCATTTGGCGTGGTGTTTGCGGTGGATGGCGGCCCATTCCTTGGTGACCTGGCCAGTCGTGGTCCAGAGCCAGAAACGGAAAAAATGGGAGGCGATCGGGTGCAGGTCCAGTGCACGGTGCGCCTGGTGGCGGTGCAGATAGACAGTGACAGCGATCATCGTCACGTGCGTCATCGCCAACGTGAACAAGATCATCTGCCACCAGGTGAGGTTCCAGGCGCCGTGTGCGAGCCACTCAA
>JANNEZ010000568.1:0-4546 GCA_031379255.1 Rhodoferax sp.
GGTTGCCACCCGTTTGGCAATGCCAAAGCCCGCGCTGTGGTGTGGAACTTCCCTGATGGCATTCCGCAGCACCGCGAGCCGCTCTATGGCAACCGCGCTGACCTGCAGGCCAAATATCCGACGCACGACGACAAAAAGGCGTTCTGGCGGCTTCCCACACTCTACAAGTCGATCCAGGCGAAAAACATCGCCGACAAAGTGCATGAGAAGTTCCCGCTCATCTTGACCTCCGGGCGCCTGGTGGAGTACGAAGGCGGCGGCGAGGAAACCCGCTCCAACCCCTGGCTGGCCGAGTTGCAGCAGGAAATGTTCATTGAGATCAACCCCTCGGTGGCGTCGGCCAAAGGCATTCGCAATGGCGAACGCGCCTGGGTGTCTTCGCCGACCGGCGCGCGCCTGAATGTGCAGGCGCTGGTGACCGAGCGTGTGGGGCCAGACACCGTGTTTATGCCCTTCCATTTCTCCGGGCGCTGGCAGGGGCAGGACATGTTGGCCTATTACCCGAATGGCGCCGCGCCGGTAGTGCGCGGTGAGGCTGTCAACACGGCAACCACCTATGGTTACGACTCCGTCACGATGATGCAGGAGTCGAAAACGACCATCTGCAACGTCGAAAAAGCATAAGGAAAAATCATGGCACGAATGAAGTTTGTCTGTGATGCAGAGCGCTGCATTGAATGCAATGGCTGTGTCACGGCCTGTAAAAACGAAAACGAAGTCCCTTGGGGTGTGAACCGCCGCCGCGTTGTCACCTTGAACGATGGTGTTCCTGGCGAAAAATCCATCTCGGTGGCCTGTATGCATTGCAGCGACGCGCCCTGCATGGCGGTGTGCCCGGTCAATTGTTTTTACCGCACCGACGAAGGGGTGGTGCTGCACGACAAAGACATTTGCATCGGCTGCGGCTACTGCTCCTATGCCTGCCCTTTCGGCGCGCCGCAATTCCCGTCACAAGGCACGTTCGGGGTTCGCGGCAAGATGGACAAATGCACTTTCTGCGCTGGTGGCCCTGAGGTCAACGGCAGCCAGGCAGAGTTTGAAAAATATGGCCGCAACCGCTTGGCGGAAGGCAAGTTGCCGGCGTGCGCCGAGCAATGTTCCACCAAGGCGCTTTTGGCCGGTGATGGCGACGTGGTTGCCGACATTTTCCGGGGCCGCGTGCTCAAGCGCGGCAAGGGCGCCGAAGTGTGGGGGTGGGGCACCGCCTACGGCTCCAAGCAGGCAGGGCAGCCGCCCGCTGCCCAACAACCTGCGACCAAATCATGAGCGCGGCGATGAAGGTCTCCCTGGCGCTCGCGGCAGCGCTGGCGCTTGCAGCCTGCGGCGACAAAGCGCAAGAACTGAATTCGGGCAGCGCCAGCAAACAAGACGCTGCGGCCTATACCGGCACTGGCAGCGCCTTCGTGGCCCAAGGTTGGAAGCCGGGCGACAAGGCCAGTTGGGAGCAGCATCTCAAGACCCGCATGCAAAACGGTCAAAACGATTATTCCAAAGCCAACTGACCGGGAGCTGTCATGTTTCGGTCACTGATTGCTACTTTAGTCATAGCGTTATTGGGTTTGGGCGTGTGTCACGCGCAGACCAGCCCGCCCGCGCCCGCCAATGCGCCAACGCCACAGGCGGCTTCGCAGAGCGCAGGGGGCATCCAAAGCCAAAACATCTTTGAAGTCAAACCCGACGCCAGCAATGAGCCCGGTTACGACAAACAAAACAATGCAGACCGCGCCAAAGTGCAGCCTGGCAACAATGCGCCGGTGTGGCGGGCCGTAGGCGCCGGCGCCCAGGGCGTCAGCAGCTTGCCAAAATCCGAGGCGCCTGAGGCGGGCATCCTGATCCAACCGTTTGCGCAGTACCCCGGAGCGCCCTTTACCAACGCGGGCGAAGCTTGGCGACAGGTCCGCAACAACTGGATCATTCCCTACGGCGGCTCGCTGGTGTTGATCGTTGCGGGCGCGATCGCATTGTTTTACTGGCGCAAAGGCAGTTTCAGGCAACATGCGCCGGACACCGGCCGCAAAATAGAACGCTTCACGCCCTTTGAACGCTCCGCGCATTGGGCCAATGCAATTGCATTCTCAATTTTGGCGATCTCCGGCCTTGTGATGGCATTTGGCAAATTTTTCATCCAGCCGGTGATTGGCAGCGCGCTCTTTGGGTGGCTCACTTACGCGCTCAAAACGGCCCACAACTTTGCCGGACCGGTGTTTGCGGTGTCGCTGGTCATCGTGATTCTTACCTTCGTCAAAGACAACCTCCCGCGCAAGGGCGACATGGGCTGGTTGCTCAAGGGCGGTGGATTGTTGTCGGGCGATGAAGTGCCCTCACACCGTTTCAATGCCGGCGAAAAGGTGATTTTTTGGGGTGGCGTGTTTGTGTTGGGCCTGGTTGTGGTTGCCTCTGGCCTGGTGCTTGACAAGCTGGTGCCCGGCCTGTTGTACGAACGCAGCACCATGCAGGTGTCGCACATGGTGCACGCCGTCGCCACCCTCTTGATGATGGCCATGTTCATGGGCCACATTTACCTCGGTACACTGGGCATGGAAGGGGCCTACAGCGCCATGCGCACCGGTTACGTGGACGAGGCCTGGGCCAAGGAGCATCATGAGGAATGGTTCGATGATGTGAAAGCCGGCAAAATTCCCGCCCAACGCAGTACGGCCTTGCCACCCGCGCCGCCGGCCCAAACCGCTCAGGCTTGATAGAGGAATGACAAGATGAAACCGATGATTTGCGCGACTCTGGTATTCGTTGCATCCGTTTTTGCGGGTGGTGGCGCCTGGGCAAAGCTGCCAGCCCCGCCAGCTCTGGACGATGCGGCCAAGGCCAAGGCAGCCGAGGCTGCCGCAAAAACCGCCTGGAGCGGCAAGGTCGACGGCTTCCTGTTGTGCAAATCGATGGAGAAGTCGGCCGCAAATTACCAAAAGACGGCGGCCAGCGCGGGCAAGCCGGTCAAAGCCGCCACAGCAACACCGCCCTGTGCCGATCCCGGCGCGTTTGCCTACACACCGGCAAGTCCTGCGGCTGCGCCAGCTGCTGCCGCAGCGCCCTCCGCACCAGCGGCAGTGGGGTCACCGGTGCCTGCCAAGAAGTCTTGATCGACGCCCAGCCTGACTCGGCACCCGCCGCGCCGCCGGGGGAGCCAGCACATCGGGCTGTTCTGCAACACGGGCAGCCACCAGCGCCAGTGCGACATCGCATGCCCAGGCTGACCCGGGCGCAAGCACCGCTCACTCACGCCACAACGGCTACCAACGAGTTCGGAGATTCAGTTGCAGTTTCAGTGCCTGCGGAGCGCGCCCTGACCGTCTATGTGGACAAACGCGAGCTGGTGACCTTGATGACGCTCGGCGCCAGCCCGGAAATGCTGGTGTTGGGTTTTCTGCGCAATCAGCGCCTGGTGGGCTCCGTGGACGAAATCGAATCCATCACCGTTGATTGGGAAGTCGGGGCGGCGGCCGTGAAAACCCGCTACGGCATCTCCGACATTGAAGCCAAAACTTCCAAACGCGTCGTCACAACGGGATGCGGGCAGGGCAGCGTGTTTGGCGGCCTGATGGACGATATAGACGCCATAACCTTGCCGCCAGCAACGATTTCGCAGGCGCAGGTTTATGCCGTCGTGAACGCCATTCGCCTCAAGGAAAGCACTTACAAATCCGCTGGCTCAGTCCATGCCTGCGCCCTGTTTCGGGGTGAGGAGCTTTTGGTATTTGTTGAGGACGTGGGCCGCCACAACGCGCTGGACACCATTGCTGGCTGGGTTTGGCTGAATCCTGAACTGGCGGGATCCCCATCGGAGCAGGTGTTTTACACCACCGGCCGCCTGACCAGCGAGATGGTGATCAAATCCGCGCAGATGTCGGTGCCGATTGTCATTTCCCGAAGTGGCATCACGCAAATGGGCCATGCTCTGGCAGCAAAGTTGGGCTTGTGCGCCATTGGGCGGGCGACCAACCGGCACTTTCTGTGTTATAGCGGGACTGACCGGCTGCTCCTGCAGCCTGAGCTGGCCGGGCCAAAACTTCGTTCACCGGGTTGAATTGGCTCCTTTTGGGCCCATGTTTGCCGTAGCCCGGAATCGATTGCGGGCTTTTGGATCGTGTTAAGGTGGTGCCAGCAGTATGAACATTCCTTTTTGGCAACTCGGCTGGCGCACCTTGGGGCGCGATTTTCGCTCGGGCGAACTCAAGCTCTTGATCCTGGCTGTCACGCTGGCCGTTGCGGCGCTCACGGCGGTGGGTTTCTTCGCAGACCGGCTCAAGGGAGGTTTGATGCGCGACGCGCGCCAGCTTCTCGGTGGCGACGCGGTCATCTCCAGTGACAAACCGACGTCGGCCGCATTCCTGGCCAAAGCGCGTGAATTGGGGTTGACGGTGGCGGAAACGATGGCATTCCCGACCATGGCCCGGGCCAGCGAAGCGCAGGGCGGCTCCTCCAAACTGGTCGCCCTGAAAGTTGTCGAAAGCGGGTATCCCTTGCGCGGCAAACTCACCACGGCGCCGCAACCCGGCGGCGCCGAATCACGCACCAGCGCCGTGCCGCAACC
>JANNEZ010000007.1:0-2023 GCA_031379255.1 Rhodoferax sp.
CGCCATCGCGCACCGCTTCTCGCGTGACGAGCGCGCCGCGTTTGACGACGGCTGGGGCACGCTGGCGCAGGGTGTGGCTGAGTCGGCAGACACACCGCCGCTGCAAACCCAGGTCACCTTCGAAGACGCCAAAAGCGGCGCGCTCGTCACGCGAGAAGCGGTGCGCGATGGCGGTGGCAGCGCCCCGGCCTTTGATGGATGATACTGGAATAATTATTTTTGAAAAATTATTCAAGATATTTCAAGCCATTAAGTCACATAAATTTTAAATTTAATGCTATATAAAGTATATTATTATTGATATTAATTTAATCAATTTTTACGGTAGGATTATTTTTAAGCCACTGCCGCATGGCATCATTTACCCGCGTCTGCCAGCCCTTGCCAGTGGCCCGCAGCCCGGCCAACACGTCGGCGTCGAAGCGGATGGCGGTGGCGACTTTGGGGGTTTCAAGCGGTGGCCGGCCTCGCGCGCGGCGCAACTTGGCCCAAGCTTCAAAAAACTCGGGTGGCATCACCTCATGCGCCGGGCGCGCGCGCTTGAACCACTCGGCATCCAGCTCGCGTGCATCGGGGTCTGCGGCGATGCCGGCGTTGATTTGGGCGTTTTCCTCGGGTGTTGGCAACTCGACCCAACGCCCGGATTTAGTTTGAATTCGCATAAATCTTGATCTCCCGTTCATTGGCCTTGCGCACACTGATCACCCTGGTTTTACCGCCACGAAGGCAGAACACGATCACATGAACCCGACTCCCTATCCATCCTGTGGCCTCGAACCGCTTTTCGGCATAAATGAAGCGCAAGTCCTCTTCAATATGAGCCGAGTTCCAATCAAAGCCTTCCGCCTCTGCCAGCGACATCCGATGCTTTGCCAAGTTCTTCGCATCTTTCAACGGGTCGAATTCAATCTCAATGTCGCTTGGCATGGAATTATCGTATAAACAAATATTAAATTCAAACAGCTGTCAACCCGATCAAGCCGACAAAAGCGCATCCAGCGGGCTGGCCGTGCCGCCCGCTGCCACCTTCAAAACATGCGTGTAAATCATCGTGGTGGACACATCGGAATGCCCCAGCAGCTCTTGCACCGTGCGAATGTCGGTGCCCGCCTGCAAAAGGTGGGTAGCAAAGCTGTGGCGCAGGGTGTGGACTGAAACCGGCTTGATAATTTGCGCAGCAGCGCTGGCCAGTTTGATGGCGCGCTGCAAACGCTCCTCATACAGATGATGCCTTCGCTCAAACCGCGAACGCGGGTCAACAGATTCACGCGGCGCCGGGAACACCCAAAACCAGCCCCAACGCCTGCCCAAATCAGGGTACTTCACGGCCAAGGCGTCGGGCGTCTCGACGGCATTTGCGCCGACTTCGCGGTCATGCGCCCACAACGCCCTTGCGCGGGCCACCTGCGCCTTGAGCGGCTCATGCAGGACGCGCGGCAACATCACCACGCGGTCTTTGCCGCCCTTGGCTTCACGCACCACCAGCACCTGCCGATCAAAGTCGACATCTTTCACGCGGAGCCGCAGGCCCTCCATCAAACGCATACCTGTGCCGTACAACAGCCTGGCAAGCAAGCCCACTTCACCTTCCAGTTGGCCCAACAGGGTTGCCACCTCGATTTTGGTGAGCACCGAAGGAATGCGCCGGGGCCGATTGGGCCGCTGCATCTCATCCAGCCAGGGCAGCTGAATGCCCAATACTTCCCGGTACAAAAACAGCAAGGCGCTAAGTGCTTGGTTGTGGGTGGATACGGACACCCGGCGCTCGTTGGCGAGCATGGTCAAAAACCGGGTCACTTCCACTGGGCCCATGTCGCGCGGATGGCGCATCTGACCACCGGTACCGCACCAGCGGACAAAAAATTTGACCCAGTACACATAAGCCTGCTCGGTCTTGAGGCTATAGTGTTTGCCACGCAGCACCTCGCAAAGCAGCTGCAGAAAACGCTTCGACTGGGGGTATAGATGACAGGGTTCATGGGATCACATTTGACTGTACTTAAATACAGTATTCAACATTCGC
>JANNEZ010000009.1:0-9434 GCA_031379255.1 Rhodoferax sp.
GCGAATGTTGAATACTGTATTTAAGTACAGTCAAATGTGATCCCATGAACCCTGTCATCTATACCCCCAGTCGAAGCGTTTTCTGCAGCTGCTTTGCGAGGTGCTGCGTGGCAAACACTATAGCCTCAAGACCGAGCAGGCATACCGGTATTGGGTAAACATTTCGTGTGCTCAGTGCCTTGTTGTTCTTGTATTGGGAAGTGCTGGGCATTCAAAGGCGGCAAAGACCGCGTGGCGATGTTGCCGCGCACCTTGCATGAGCCGCTCCAGGTGCAGATGGCGTCGAGACCCCCGATAATTTGGCCGTGAAATACCCTGATTTGGGCTGGCGATGGGGCTGATTTTGGGTGTTGGATGCGCTTGCAGCGGTCTGAGGCAAAACCAGCAAGTCCAGCCAAATGCTATATTATTAGTAGCTGCCCGAGCACATAACACGTGACTTGGAAGCCATAAAAGCTTGAAATTCGCTCTCGATTGCGATTTTTCCGTCATAATTAACACCCATGTTAATTATTGTCCTGCTCTCCCCCGAATCCTGTCTCAACACTGAATCGAATTCCGGCAAAACTTGTCCAGCTCGCGCACGATGGCGCGGCCTGACACGGGGGATTTGGCTTTTGGCCCCACTTCCAGATTGAGCTTGAACTCGTATTTTTTGAAGAACTCATCAAAAAGTTCACCGCCCAGGGTGGCGTAGGCGGTGAGTGAGTCGGTTTGGGCGTCGTGCGCCAGCAGCACGGCACACAGCGGCTGCGGCGCCGGCCCGCTCAAGACCCGCGCGCCTTTGGCTGGGTCGTATTGGCTGTGGTCGGCGCAGCAGTGGATCATGTTGTCTTGCACGCCTTTTTGCGCGCGGGTTTTGCGAAAACTGATGAAGCTGACCTGCGGCGTGGGGTAGACCAGCTGGTGCGCGCAGATGGCGCTGTAGGCCACGATGCTGCGTTTGTGGCCCACGCCGCCGGGCCAGGCGTAGCCAGCGTGGTGTTGGGTGCTGAGTTTTTGCGGCAGGGCCGGGTTGTCCAGGTCCAGCAGAAACGCAGGTGTGGCTTCAAACGGGTAATGGAAAACGTAGTTGGTCCGCGCTTTGAGGCTGGCGGCCTTGAGCGGGCTGCCCTGCTCGTCGGTCAGGAGTGTGCGGGCGTAGGCGTGGGGCCGGGCCTCGGCGGCAAAGCCGGGCGTCGCGATGGCGGCAGACATACAACCCGCGCCCACGGCGCACTGTTCAACAAAGCTCCTGCGGTCCATGCAGACACCTCCGCTTGGGTAGAACGCTGCCTCGGGACGACAGCTTCCCTCAAGTCTATGCCAATTCAGCCGGGGCCAGAGCGCTCGGCCGCGCGCGCCGCTTCCCGGCTGGCGCTGGTGGCCAGGCTGGCCCGGTTCGATTCGCGCCGCGCGATCCAGATCGTCGAAGCGCAAATGATGGTGCCGCCCAAAATGGTGCTTTGGCTCGGCGAATCGCCAAACAGCAACCAGCCGATGGCGGCGGACCACACGAGGTCGAGGAACTTGACCGATTGCGTGGCCGAGATGTCGGCCACCTGGAACGAGCGCGTCAGGCAATAGTGGCCGAGGCTGCCCAGACAACCTGTGAGCAGGAGGATCAGCCATTGAAAGGCGGTCGGGTGCGTCCAGTGCAACAGCGCCATCGGCAGGCTCAGGATCGACACCGAGATCGACTGCCACAGGACAATGTTTTGCGGCGTGTCTACCCGCGTCAACGCCTTGGTGAGCAGGAATGAGGCGGCAAACGCGGGCGCCGAGGCCAGCATGATCAAGGTGTAATAACCGCCCGACGCGGCGAGTTTCGGCCCGACGACCACCATCACGCCGGCAAAACCGATCAGCGCGGCCAGCCAGCGCTCCCAGTGCATCGGCTCCTTGAAAAACAGGTAGGCGCCCATCATGATGAAAAGCGGCCCGGTAAACCCGATGGCGGTCATGTCGGCCAGGGCGATTTTGGGCAGCGCCGTGAACCAGAGGATCAGCCCAACCGTGTGCGCCGCTCCGCGTGTGAAGTGCCCGGCCACACTGTGCGGGCGGCTGGCTGCCAAACCGGCCCCCAAGCCGGCCCGAAACACCAGCGCCAGCATGATCCACATGCCAACGAAATACCGCAGGAATTGCACTTGAAACGGGTCGATTTGCAGCGTCAGGGTACGCAGGCTGGCATTGAGCACGGCGAACAGCGCCCCGGCGCAGAGGGTCCAGAGGATGCCCTTGATCGTCGGGTCGAGCCGGGCGGCTTTGAGTTTGAGGGCTGAAAAGCGGCGCTGCAGCGTGCCGCGGCCGGCGGCGGTGGAATCAGAAATCATGGTGATGGCTGCATTTTCGCAGTGCGCCTTGGGGCTGGCAATTGCACGGGGCCATGCGGCGGCGCTTACGTTCGCTAGCGCACCGACGCATGCCCGGCGGCGCAATCCAATGAAGTTGCTTGTTTGTGATCAATCATCCTCACCGAGGATAGGGCAAACAAAGGAGATGGACATGTACATCAGCGCTGGCGCTATTCTGGTCATTGTTCTGCTTTATCTTTTTCTGCGGTAATTGCCATGGCGGCGGTCACGTGTTGAGCTGAGCCCAGGCTTTCTCCAGCCGCTTCACGCTCACCGGTTGCGGCGTGCGCAGTTCCTGCGCGAAAAAACTCACGCGCAGCTCTTCGAGCAGCCAGCGGAATTCGAGCATGCGGTCGTCCAGCACCCCTTTGCGCTCGGCCACCAGGCGCCAGTATTTCTGTTCGATCGGGCGCAGCTCGGCCAGCCGGGCGGCGTCGCGCGCCGGGTCAGCGCGGTATTTGTCCAACCGCAGGGTGATGGCCTTGAGGTAACGCGTGACGTGGGGCAATTGCGGCCAGGGGGTCTCGGCGAGGAAACGTTTGGGCATGAGGCGATGGAGCTGCTGCGCGGCATCAGCCGAGGCGTCTGCCGCGCTTTTGCTGTCTTTGATTTTGCGGGCCGCTGTGGCGTATTCGGCCAGCACGGTGGCGCCCAGGCGGGCGACTTCGCTGGCGATCAAGGTAAGCCGGCCGCGGCCTTCGTCCAGGCGGCGCTTAAACTGGGCGGCGTCTGTAGGCAGTGGATCCAGCAGAAAAGCGCGGTCCAGCGCGACGTGGATGATCTGCGTGCGCAGTTCTTCGAGCGTGCCGCCCGCGTTGTCACTGCCCTTGTCAATCTGGCGTCCCACCAACATGTAGGCGGTGGCCATTTTTTGCAGTTCGGGCAAGTTTTTTTCAAGGTATTTGATGGCGTCCTTGAGCTGCAAGGCGAACAGGCGGCGCAGGCCCGCACGGTGTGTCGCCGCTGCCACCTGCGGCTCGTCAAAGACTTCGATCTTCACGCTAGGCTGCGCACCCGCAGCCAAGCCGGTTGTGGTTTCCACCAAAGCCGGGTACCCGATGAGCGCCTGGCCGCCTTTGCGGATTTCGAGCAACTCGGGCAGCTCGCCGAAAGTCCAGCTGGTGTAAACCTGTTCTCCGTGCAAAGAAGGTTTTAAATCTATATTTTCCTGTTTTTTATAATTTTTTGAATCTAAAGAAGGAGCTAATTCTTCAATTTCTACGTGACTTGAATCGCTTTTATTTTCAACGACACCACTATTAAAATTATTTTTTTCTAATTTCAAGCTTGCCAGCGCTGCGAATGCACCCCGAGCCTGCGCGCCCAGCTCCGCTTTCAAGGCGCCCAGGTTACGCCCGGCGCCCAACTGGCGGCCGTGTTCATCCACCACCCGCAGGTTCATGAAGAAATGCGGCGTGAGCATGTCAAGCTTGATGTCGGCACGGGCCACGTCCAGGCTGGTTTTTGCCCGCACCAGCTTCAAAACGGCATCAGCCAGCGGCCCTCGGCCAAAGGTTTCAGGCGTGTTCAACACTTCGGCCATCTGCGTGGCCGTTTCTGGCAGCGGCACCAAGCGCGAACGTGGCCGCTGGTGCAGGGTTTTGAGCAGCGCCTGTACCTTCTCTTTCAACATGCCGGGCACGAGCCATTCACACTGCTCTTCATTCACCTGGTTGAGCACGAAGAGTGGCAACGTGACCGTCAGGCCGTCTTTCGGGTCGCCGGGCTCGTGCAGGTAAGTCGCCGCGCAATCCACGCCGCCCAGCCGGACAGTTTTCGGGAACGATTGTGTGGTGATCCCCGCCGCCTCGTGGCGCATCAGCTCTTCGCGCGTGAGTTTGAGCAGGTGGGGTTTGCCGTGCGCCTCGTGTTTGTACCAGCGCTCAAAACTGTGGCCACTGCACACCTCTTGCGGGATTTGCTGGTCGTAGTAGGCGAAGATGAGTTCGTCGTCCACCAGCACGTCTTGCCGGCGCGATTTGTGTTCCAGCTCCTCGACCTGCTTGACGAGTTTTTGGTTCGCCGCGAGGAAGGCCAGCGGCGTGTCCCATTGGCCGTCCACCAGCGCCTGGCGGATGAAAATCTCGCGGGCGGCGTGCGGATCCACTCGCCCGTAGTTCACGCGCCTGCCGCTGTAGACCACCAGGCCGTACAACGTGGCGCGCTCCAGCGCCATCACTTCGCCGGCTTTTTTCTCCCAATGCGGGTCAAGCAGTTGTTTCTTCAAGAGATGCGCGCCGACGGTTTCGAGCCATTGCGGGTCGATGTTGGCAATGCCGCGTCCAAAAAGCCGCGTGGTCTCCACCAGCTCGGAGGCGACGATCCAGCGGCCCGGCTTCTTGGCCAGGTGCGCGCCGGGATGTGCAAAGAATTTGATGCCGCGCGCGCCGAGGTATTCACCCTGCGGGCCTTTTTCACCCGCTTCGGCTTCGAGCTTGAAGCCGACGTTGCCGAGCATGCCGGCCAACAGGGCCTGATGCAGATGTTCGTAGGAGGCATGTTTGCCCCCACGGTTGCTCACTTCGTGTAGCGCCCTGCCCCCCGAGGGGGCCGCGCCCGGCTTGGGGCGGCCCGGCGCCGGTCCAAGCCACCCCAACTCGGCGACGGTCGTGTACAACTGCGAATGGATATCACGCCACTCGCGCACGCGGCGAGGGTTAACGAACGAGGCGCGCAGTTGCTGCTCCTTTTGCCGGTTGGTGCCACTCAATTCATTGAGCCATTTCCACAACCGCAGGTAACCGCTGAACTCGCTCTTTTCATCGTCAAACTTCGCCTGCGCCCGGTCGGCCTGGGCTTGCATTTCAAGCGGGCGATCGCGCACGTCTTGCACCGAAAGTGCGCTGGCAATGACCAGCACTTCATCCAATGCGCTCTTGGCGCGCGCTTCCAGAATCATGCGGCCCAGGCGGGGGTCCAGCGGCAGCTTGGCCAGCTCCGCGCCGGTGGGCGTGAGCTCGTTGGCGTCGTCCACCGCACCGAGTTCATTGAGCAGCTGGTAACCGTCGGCAATCGCCCTGCCCTGCGGGCGCTCGAGGAACGGGAAATCTTCCACCTGCCCAAGGTGCAGCGACTTCATCCGCAAGATCACACCCGCAAGAGATGAGCGCAAAATTTCCGGGTCGGTGAACCTGGGGCGGCCGTCAAAATCTTTTTCGTCATACAGCCGGATGCAAATGCCGTCTGCAACCCGCCCGCAACGCCCGGCGCGCTGGTTGGCCGAACTCTGGCTCACCGGCTCGACCAGCAACTGCTCCACTTTGCTTCTGAAACTGTAGCGCTTGACCCTGGCCGTACCAGCATCAATCACATACCGGATCCCCGGCACCGTCAATGAAGTCTCGGCTACGTTGGTCGCCAGCACGATGCGCCGACCGCTGTGGTTTTCAAAAATCCGTTCCTGCTCGGCCTGGGTCAGGCGTGAAAACAGCGGCAAAACTTCCGCGTCGCGAAACACCGGCTGGTGGCTGAAGTGGCGCCGCAGATGGTCCGCCGCTTCGCGGATTTCGCGCTCCCCGGGCAGGAAAACCAAAATGTCACCGCTGTGGTGGACGTCGCGCCAAAGCTCATCGGCCGCGTCGGCGATGGCGTCGTTCAAGTCGTAGTCGCGCGATTCCTCATAGGGCCGATACCGCTGCTCCACGGGAAACATGCGGCCCGAAACCATGATGACCGGAGCGGGGCCGTTTTGGGATTCAAAGTGGCGCGCAAACCGGTCCGCATCAATGGTTGCCGAGGTCACGATGATTTTGAGGTCCGGCCGCCGGGGCAGGATCTGCTTCAAATAACCGAGCAGGAAATCGATGTTGAGCGAACGCTCGTGCGCCTCGTCGATGATGATCGTGTCATAGGCGTTCAGGAGCGGGTCGGTCTGCGTTTCGGCCAGCAAGATGCCGTCGGTCATCAATTTGATGGAGGCGTCCCGGCCCAGTTTGTCCTGGAACCGCACCTTGTAGCCCACCACCTCGCCCAAAGGCGTTTTGAGCTCGTCGGCAATGCGTTTGGCCACCGAGCTGGCGGCGATGCGCCGGGGCTGGGTGTGGCCAATAAGCTTCGCGCGTTGGCCAGGCGGGTAATTGAGCTTGCCGCGCCCCAGGGCCAGGGCGATTTTGGGCAACTGGGTGGTTTTGCCAGAACCGGTTTCGCCGCAGACGATGATGACCTGGTTCTTCTCCAATGCGGCCGCGATCTCGTCGCGTTTACCCGACACTGGCAGCGATTCCGGAAATTCAATGGTGAGACGCGTGACGGACAAAACGGGTTCTTCGTGGAGAATCGACGATTATCCCAGCCCGCCTGGCTGGCCGTCGCCACGAGCCCCATGTCCACCGTTTTCAATTTCACCTTCGTTCCCTGGTTCCGGTCTGTCGCGCCGTATATCCACAAGTTCCGCAACCAGACCTTTGTGGTCGGCTTGGCGGGCGAAGCCATCGCGGCGGGCAAGCTGCAGCACTTGGCGCAAGACCTTGCCATGATCCAGGCGATGGGCGTGAAGATCGTGCTGGTGCACGGGTTTCGCCCGCAGGTCAATGAGCAATTGCGCGCCAAGGGGCACGAACCGCGTTTCTCCCACGGCATCCGCATCACCGACGAGGTGGCGCTGGACTGCGCGCAGGAAGCGGCAGGCCAATTGCGTTACGAAATTGAAGCCGCCTTCAGCCAGGGCCTGCCCAACACGCCGATGGCCGATTCCACGGTGCGCGTGATCTCCGGCAATTTCATCACCGCAAGGCCGGTCGGCATTGTGGACGGCGTGGATTTCCAGCACAGCGGTGTGGTGCGCAAGGTCGATGCAGCCGGCATTTCGCACACCCTGGATTCCGGCAGCCTGGTGTTGCTCTCGCCTTTCGGTTTTTCGCCCACCGGCGAAGCCTTCAATTTGCAGATGGAGGAGCTGGCCACCTCGGTGGCTGTGGCGCTGCAGGCCGACAAGCTGATCTTTTTGACTGAAATTCCGGGCATCCGGATCGACCCACAGCAGCCCGCCGGTGAAGACAACCCGATTGACACCGAGCTGCCACTGGCGGCCGCCGAGAAACTGATCGCCGCCTTGCCTGCGCCGCTGGTGCCCACGGACACCGCGTTTTATTTGCAGCACTGTGTGAAGGCCTGCAAAGCTGGGGTGGAACGCAGCCATATCCTGCCGTTTTCAACCGATGGCGCCCTGCTCCTGGAAATCTATGTGCACGACGGCATTGGCACAATGGTGATCGATGAAAAACTCGAATCCATGCGCGAAGCCACCCCAGATGATGTGGGCGGAATCCTGCAATTGATCGAACCGTTCGAGAAAGACGGCACGCTGGTCAAACGCGGGCGCACCGAGATCGAGCGCGACGCCGGCAACTACACCATCATCGAACACGACGGCGTGATCTTCGCCTGCGCGGCGCTGTACCCGTTCCCCGAATCAAAAACGGGGGAGTTGGCGGCGCTGACGGTGTCGCCGTCCGTTCAGGGCCAGGGCGACGGCGAACGTGTGCTCAAACGCATCGAACACCGCGCCCGGGCGGCTGGGTTGGACAGCATTTTTGTGTTGACCACCCGCACCATGCACTGGTTTTTGAATCGCGGTTTTGTGCCGGTTGACGCCGACTGGCTGCCCGACGCGCGCAAACGCAAGTACAACTGGGACAGGAAGAGCCAGGTGCTGGTGAAAAAGCTGGTTTAGGCCAAACTGCGGGCAAGCTGGCGGCGCCACAGCAGCGCCATCGCCACCAGGGCAACGCCGGCAAAACATACAAACGACCAGTTGGCGATGGAGCCGCCCAAAAACGTCCAGTCGACTTTGGTGCAGTCGCCACTGCCCTTGAAAATCATCGGGATGGCACGCTGCAGCGGGAAGTTTTCAATCATGCCGTAGATGTCCCGCCCGCAGGAGGCGACTTCGGGCGGGTGCCACTGCAGCCAGCTTTGCCGGGCGGCCACAAAAGCGCCCAACACAGCCAGCAGCAGCATGACTGCCGCGCCGCCGGTGTGCACAGCGCTGCTGCCGCTGAGCCTTGCCAACAGTGCCACGACGGCAATCAAGACGAACACATACCGCTGCACCACACACATCGGGCATGGCTCCAGCCCGAGCCCATGTTGCAGGTACATGCCGTAGCCGAGCAAGGCGGCACAGGTGGCCACGATCAGGTCAAAAACGCGCCGTGGTTGGCGGTCAAACAACTGGGTCAGGAATTCCAAAATCAATGCCCTCAAAGAATAAGCTTCTTGGGGCCAGAGTATCGGCGAAGGTTCCGCCAATGAGCGCCTCCACGCGCGTCCAAGCGCCTATTGCTCGGCAAACGCCCGTTCGATGACGAAATCGCCCGGGCGCGAGGTATTGCCTTCGTGGAAACCACGCGCTTCCATCATGCCTTTGAGGTCGCGCAACATCGCCGGGCTGCCGCAAATCATGACGCGGTCGTCTTTGGCGTCAAGTGGCGGCAGGTCGAGGTCTTCATGCAACTTGCCGTTGTCCAGCAGCTCGGTGACACGGCCCCGGTTGATGAAGTCTTCGCGCGTTACCGTGGGGTAATAACTCAACTGTTTCGCCACCGTTTCGCCCAATAATTCGTGCGCTGGCAGGTGCTCGGTGAGGTATTCGCGGTAAGCCAGCTCGTCGACTTCGCGCACGCCATGCACCAGGATCACGCGTTCAAATTTTTCGTAGGTCGCCGGGTCGCGCACGATGCTCATGAAAGGCGCGAGCCCGGTGCCAGTCGACAACAGATAAAGCCGTTTGCCAGGCAGCAGATAGTCGATCAGCAAGGTTCCGGTGGGTTTGCGGCCGACCATGATGGTGTCTCCCGGCTGGATGTGTTGCAGGCGGCTGGTGAGCGGGCCATCCGGCACCTTGATGCTCAGGAATTCGAGGTTTTCTTCGTAATTGGCACTGGCGATCGAGTACGCGCGAAGCAGGGGTTTGGTGATGGCCGCGTCTTTCGCTGCGTCTTTGGGTTTCAGGCCGATCATCGTGAAATGCCCGTTGGAGAAGCGCAAGGCCGGGTCCCGCGTCGTCGTAAAACTGAACAACTTGTCGGTCCAGTGGTGGACACTCAATACTTCAGCTTCGTGAAAGGCGCTCATGGTTCTGAAAAGACTATGAAAGGT
>JANNEZ010000013.1:0-15155 GCA_031379255.1 Rhodoferax sp.
AGCACGCTGCGCCTGTGGAAAGCCGTGGCACCGGCACACATTGACCTGGGCGCCTTCAACACCGGCGATTACGCACGGGCCGCTGGCGCCAAAAATGAATACGAAAACATTTCCTGGGTGCTGTACCCGAACGACAGCACACCCGCCGGGCGCGAACTGCGTCTGAAGCAGGAGTATTTTTTTGTGGCGGCGTCGGTGCAGGACCTGGTGCAGCGCCATCTGGCGGAACACCCGTCGCTGGACAATCTGGCGGACAAGGTGGCCATCCACCTCAACGACACCCACCCGGCCATCGGCGTGGCGGAGTTGATGCGGGTGCTGTGCGACGACCACAACATGCCCTGGGATGATGCCTGGGCGCTGTGCTGCCAGACGTTCTCGTACACCAACCACACGCTGATGCCTGAAGCGCTGGAAACCTGGCCGGTTTCACTGATGCAGCATGTGTTGCCGCGCCACCTGGAGATCATTTTCCGCATCAATAAGGAATTCCTGGACATGGCGGCCCGGCACCGGCCCGGCGACCACGGTTTTCTGGCGCGCCTGTCGCTGATTGACGAGCACGGCGAGCGGCGTGTGCGCATGGCGCATCTGTCTATTGTGGGCAGCCACAAGGTCAATGGTGTGTCGGCCCTGCATTCCGAGCTGCTGGTACAAACCATTTTTGCCGATTTCGCCAGCATCTGGCCCGAGCGCTTCACCAACATGACGAACGGCGTCACGCCGCGCCGCTGGCTGGCTCAGGCCAATCCTGGGCTGGCAGGCCTGCTTGACGGCACTTTGGGGCCATCGTGGCGGCTTGATCTTGAGCAACTGAAACGTCTTGAGGCCTTCCGGGGCGACGCAGCCTTTGCAGAAAAATTCAGGGCTATCAAACGCGGCAACAAGCGCCGTCTGGCGTCCTATATTGAGCGCACCACAAGCGTCATAGTCAGCCCGGACAGCCTGTTTGATGTGCAGGTCAAACGCATCCACGAATACAAGCGGCAACTGCTCAATGTGCTGCATGTCATCACGCGCTACCAGGCCATCTTGGCCGACCCGCACGCCCCCTGGGTGCCGCGCACCGTGATCTTCGCCGGCAAGGCGGCGTCAAGCTACCACACGGCCAAATCCATCATCCGCCTGATCCACGATGTGGGGGCTGTCATCAACCACGACCCGGTGGTGGGCGACAGACTCAAGCTGGTGTTCATACCCAACTACGGGGTGTCGGTGGCTGAAATCATCATGCCGGGCGCTGACCTGTCGGAGCAGATTTCCACGGCCGGCACCGAGGCCTCGGGCACCGGCAACATGAAGCTGGCGCTGAATGGCGCGCTGACCATTGGCACCGACGACGGCGCCAACATCGAAATCCGGCAAAACGTGGGGGACGACAACATCTTCATCTTCGGTCTCAAAACACCAGAAGTTCTGGCCCTGCGGCAAAGCGGCTACCAGCCCATGCGTTTTTATGACAACACACCGGCCTTGAAATCGGTGCTTGACGCGGTGGCGGGTGGCCAGTTTTCACCGGATGAGCCGGGGCGTTACCGCCCGCTGGTTGATTCGCTGTTGTGGGGTGGGGACCATTACATGCTGCTGGCTGATTACGCCTCCTACGTCGCAACACAACTGAAGGTTGACGACCTCCACCGTTCGCCCACGCAATGGTGCGAAAAAGCCATCGCCAATGTGGCCGGCATGGGCGTTTTTTCGTCAGACCGTACGATCCGGGAATACGCCCGGCAAATCTGGCACATTGAGCCGGATGCGCGATGACTTGCCAGCGCTTCTGCCCACAATGAGTCCCAACACCATGCTGAACCACGAGGATGTCGAGCGGATTTGTCTGGCCAGCCATGACGACCCCTTTGCGGTGTTGGGGCCGCATCGGCGGGCGAATGGCCGTGTGTCGGTGCGCGCCTTCATGCCCGGCGCGCAGCAGGTGTTGGTGATTGACGCCGATGCCGGCCGGGTGCTGGCCACGCTGGCCAAACGGCACAAAGACGGTTTTTTTGAGCGTGTGTTGACGGCGGCGCTGCGCTCGACCTACCGGCTGCATGTTCGATGGGCCGACGGCAGCGAAGTTGTCATGGAGGACCCGTACCGGTTTCCGCCTGTTTTGAGCGACATGGATGTCTGGCTGCTGGGCGAGGGCACCCACCTGCGTCCCTATGAAGTTCTGGGGGCTCTGCCGACCGAGCTGGAGGGCGTGTCAGGCACGCGCTTCGCCGTGTGGGCGCCCAATGCGTCGCGCGTCAGCGTTGTAGGGGATTTCAACCACTGGGACGGACGCCGCCACCCCATGCGTTTGCGCCGCGAGTGTGGCGTCTGGGAGCTGTTTTTGCCTGGCGTGGCGCAAGGGGCCCTGTACAAGTTCGAAATCCGCTCGCGCGAAGGGCTGGTCTTGCCCGCCCGCGCCGACCCGTATGCGCGCAAGTCCGAATTGCGACCGGCTACGGCCAGTGTGGTCACCACCATGCCGCCGATGCTTGCGCCGTCCACGGCGCGGCAACGCGCCAATGCGCTGGATGCCCCGATGAGCATTTACGAAGTGCATCTGGGTTCCTGGCGCCGCATTGCAAACGGCGCGGATGGCGGGCCTGGCCGCTGGCTGGATTGGGATGAGCTGTCCGAGACGCTGGTTCCGTATGCCAAAGACATGGGTTTCACGCACCTGGAGCTGCTGCCCATCAGCGAACACCCGTTTGATGGCTCCTGGGGTTACCAGCCGGTGGGGCTGTATGCGCCTACCGCCCGTTACGGCGATGCAGCGGGATTCACCCGGTTTGTGGGCCGTTGCCATGCGCAAGGCATTGGTTTGCTGCTGGATTGGGTGCCCGCGCATTTTCCGACCGACGCGCATGGTCTGGGTAATTTTGACGGCACCCATCTTTACGAATACGCCGATCCGCGCGAGGGTTTCCACAACGACTGGAACACCCTCATCTACAACCTGGGCCGCACCGAAGTGCGCAACTTTTTGGTGGGCAACGGTCTGTATTGGCTGGAGCGTTTTGGCATAGACGGGCTGCGTGTCGATGCCGTCGCCTCCATGCTCTACCGCGACTACAGCCGCAAGGCCGGCGAGTGGATCCCCAACGCGCACGGTGGCCGTGAAAACCTGGAAGCCATTGCCTTTCTCAAACGCATGAATGAAGTTGTGGGTGAGCAGCGGCCCCAGGCCATCACGCTGGCGGAAGAATCGACGGCGTTTCCGGCGGTTTCCCGGCCTACTTATGCGGGCGGGCTGGGCTTTCACTACAAATGGAACATGGGCTGGATGCATGACACGCTGGCCTACATGGAGCGTGACCCCGTTCATCGCAAACACCATCACGGCGAGATGACGTTTGGCTTGGTCTACGCCTTCAACGAGAACTTCGTGTTGCCGCTGTCGCACGACGAAGTGGTGCATGGCAAGGGTTCATTGCTGGCCAAGATGCCGGGTGACCGCTGGCAGCAATTTGCCAACCTGCGGGCCTATTTTGGCTTCATGTTTGGCCACCCCGGCAAGAAGTTGCTTTTCATGGGTTGTGAATTCGCCCAGCAGCGCGAATGGAACCATGACCAGAGCCTGGACTGGCATTTACTCGATGAAGGGCCGGACGCCCCGCTGCACCTGGGTGTGCAGCGTCTTGTGCGCGACCTCAATCACCTCTATCGGGACACGCCCGCTTTGCATAGCCTGGATTTTGTGCCAGGCGGCTTTGAATGGATTGACCACAACGATGCGGACCGCTCGGTGCTGGGCTTCATCCGCCGCGGCGCGGATGATCGCGCCTGTGTGGTGGTGGTGTGCAATTTCACGCCGGCTGTCCACAGGGGCTACCGTCTGGGCGTGCCGCAGCCGGGCTCCTACCGCGAACGACTCAATACGGATTCGGCCCACTACAGTGGCAGCAATGTGGGGACGCCACTGGGTATCGCCACCGCGCAGCCGGTCGCCTGGCATGGCAAACCCTGGTCCGTCCTGCTGGACCTGCCGCCGCTGGCCACGGTGATGCTCGAATGGAAGGCCTGAAAGTCGTTCGGCTGGAGGCAGGGCAACCCTGGCCTCCGGGCGCCCATTGGGATGGCAAAGGCGTCAACTTTGCGGTGTTCTCGGCCCATGCCCAGGCCATGGAGCTGTGCCTGTTTGACGCCTCCGGCCAACACGAGACCGCCCGGCACAACTTGCCCGCGCACACCAGCGACGTGTGGCACGGCTATTTGCCCGGCGCGCCTCCCGGTTTGATTTATGGCCTGCGGGCGCATGGCCCCTGGCGGCCTGAACGTGGCCACCGGTTCAACACCGCAAAATTGCTGTTGGACCCCTATGCCCGCGAGGTGGTCGGGTCGTTCGAATGGCGCGACGAGCACTTTGGCGGCGACCGGCAACTGCCGCTGCATCCGGACACCCGTGACAACGCCGCCTTTGCGCTCAAAGCCCGTGTTGTGGATGATGTGTATGACTGGGAAAACGACCGTCCACCGCGTGTGCCGCTGGCCAGCACGGTTATTTATGAGCTGCATGTCAAGGGTTTCAGCCGGCTCAACAACGAGCTTGCGCCTTCGCTGCGAGGCACCTACGCCGGCCTGGCCCACGAAGCGTCCATCAAACACCTGAAGCAGCTTGGCATCACGGCTGTCAGCCTGCTGCCTGTGCACCTGGCTCTTGACGAAGAGCGCCTGCACAAGCTCGGTTTGCACAACTACTGGGGCTACAACACGCTGGCCTTCTTCTGCGCCGACCCGAGGCTGGCGAGTTTTGACAACGGGCTGACGGCTCGTGACGAGTTCCGCGCCATGGTGAAGGCCTTGCACCGCGCAGGCATCGAGGTCTTGCTGGACGTGGTGTTCAACCACACGGCAGAGTCGGACGAAACCGGCCCCACACTGAGCTTTCGGGGTCTGGACAACGCCAGTTATTACCGCCTGCAAGCCAACTCACGCGAACATTACGAGAACCACACCGGTTGCGGCAATACACTGGACATCCGCCAGCCGCGCGTGTTGCAACTGGTACTGGACAGCCTGCGGTACTGGATTGATGAGATGCACGTGGATGGCTTCCGGTTTGACCTGGCGCCGGTGCTGGGCCGGGGCGACCACGGCTTCAGCCGCGACAGCGCGTTTTTCACCGCGCTGGCGCAGGACCCGGTGTTGTCACGCGCCAAGATGATTGCCGAGCCTTGGGACATTGGCCCCGGCGGATATCAGGTCGGCGGTTTCCCGCGCGGCTGGCTGGAGTGGAACGACCATTTCCGGGATGCCATGCGCCGCTTCTGGATTCACGCTGACCGGCCGGCCGGCACGCGGGGTGATTTCGCCTTGCGGCTGTGCGGCTCGTCTGACCTTTACCAGCCGCGCCAGCGCGCGCCCGCCGAATCCGTCAATTACGTGGTGTCGCACGACGGCTTCACGTTGCGCGACCTGGTCAGCTACAACAAGCGCCACAATCTGGCCAACGGTGAACACAACCGCGACGGGCATGGGCACAACCTCAGCTTCAATTGCGGCGTTGAAGGTCCGACGGCAAACCCGGTGGTCAATGCGCTGCGCGGGCGGCTTCAGCGCGCGCTGCTCGCCACCACGCTGTTGGCCCAGGGCACGCCCATGTTGTGCGCCGGTGATGAACTGGGCCACACACAGCGCGGCAACAACAACCCCTATTGCCAGGACAATGAAAGCACCTGGATCGACTGGACCCAAGCAGACGCCGACCTCGCAGCGTTCACGGCGCGCGTGCTGGCACTGCGCCGCGAAGCCATGCCCTTCGCCAACCACTGGTACAGCGGGCTGACCGATCCGCGTGGCCTGCATGACCTGGCCTGGCTGCTGCCCGACGGAAGCCCCCTGCAAGGCCCCGCGTGGCACGACCCTTCTTCGCAGGTGATGGGCTGCCTGATCGGGCAACCCGGGGGCGCCACGGCGCCATTGCTGCTGCTGGTCAATCCGGAACACGCCGACCATCCCTTCATGCTGCCGGCCGGGGTTTGGCAGGCCTTGCTGGACACCACCCATCCGCGTGGCCTGGCGGCATGGCACGGTCAGGGGGAGGTGCTGTTCACTCTGCCAGCGCACAGCCTGATGCTGCTGGCGGCGGCTGGCGCGTCGATCAAAGGATTGTCCACATGAAGCTATCAGGCACCACATGAAATTGCCTCGCAATATATGAAGCTGTCTCGCGTTGTATGAAACTGCCTCGCGTCAGCGGCATCCTGCTGCATCCCACCAGCCTGCCAGGCCCGCATGGGTCCGGCGATCTGGGTCCGGCGGCCTTCCACTTTGTGGATTGGCTGGCCAGCGCCGGGCAAAAGTTGTGGCAAATCTTGCCGTTGGGCGGCATAGGTCCGGGCAATTCACCCTACATGAGCAGTTCGGCGTTTGCCGGAAACCTTTTGTTGATCGACCTGGCAGAGCTGCATCAACGCGGCTGGCTGGATGCTGCGGATCTGGAACCCAATACACCGTTCCCGGACGAACGGCTGCATTTCGCAACGGTCGTGCCGTGGCGCATGGCGCGCTTGGAAAAGGCGGCGCAACAGTTTGCCTTGCGGGCGTCTGCGCAAGAGCGAGCCGATTTGACGGCCTTCACGGCGTCGCAGAGCGACTGGCTGGCGGACTACGCCCTGTTCATGACGCTGGCCGACGCGAATGACTGGCGCGACTGGTGTGGCTGGCCCGCGCCGCTTGCCCAACGTGATCCCGCTGCATTGCAGGCTGCCCAGGAACAACATGCCCCGCGCATCGCTTTCTGGACATTTTGCCAATGGTGTTTTTTCCGGCAATGGCGTCGCCTCAAGACCTATGCCAACGAACGTGGCATCCGCATCGCGGGGGATGCCCCCATCTTCATCGCCTACCAAAGCGCCGAAGTGTGGGTGCGGCAGGAATTGTTTGAGCTGGACGGGCAGGGCCGGGCGCTGGTTGTGGCCGGTGTGCCGCCTGACTACTTCAGCCCCACTGGCCAGCGCTGGGGCAACCCCCTGTACCGCTGGCAGGCCCATGCCGAGGAAGGCTACGCCTGGTGGGTGCAGCGTGTGCGCCGTACGTTTGAGCTGGTGGACATCGTTCGCATCGACCACTTCCGTGGCTTCGCTGACTACTGGGAAATACCGGCCACGGAGCCCACCGCCGTTCGGGGCCGCTGGCTCGGGGGGCCGGGCGCTGCGCTGTTTGATGCCATACGCTCGGCGCTCGGCGACTTGCCCATCATTGCCGAAGATCTGGGGCTGCTCACGCCGGCCGTGACTGACTTGCGCCGCCAGTTTGACCTGCCCGGCATGCGCATCCTGCACTTCGCGTTTGGCAGCGGCAATGACAATACCTACCTGCCGCACAACTACGACGCCAACACTGTGGTCTACACCGGCACACACGACAACAATACGACTCAGGGCTGGTGGCAGGAGGCGTCGGATGCCGAGCGCCAGCACGTGCGGGACTATTTCTCCCTCAAACCCGAAGTCGAGCCCGCCATCCACTGGGAGCTGATCCGCGCTTCCTGCGCCAGCGTGGCCGACACCGCCATTTACCCGATGCAGGATGTACTGGGTCTGGACGGCCAAAGCCGCATGAATCTGCCGGGTGTGGGCGAAGGCTACTGGGAATGGCGTTTCATCTGGAACCAGGTCAAGCCCGAACATGCGCAGGAACTGGCCAGGCTTTGCACGCTCTACCGGCGCGGGTGAAGGTTTATTTCGTGGCGCTGCGGCTTCGCACCGCCTCTTCATAGAGCAAAAGATACTGGCCGGCGGCGTCCTCCCAGGAGAAATGTTGCGCCATTCCGTTCTGCATGATCTGCCGCCAGACTTTGGGCTGCGCAAAAGTCCGTATCGCTTGGCTCATGGCCTGCGCCAATGCATCGGGTGTGGCGGGGCCAAAGAGGAACCCGGTCGCCGCGTTGCCGCGCAAGGATTCGGGGGTGGCATCCACCACGGTGTCGGCCAAGCCACCCACCCGCCGGACCACTGGCACCGTGCCATAACGCAGGGCATACAGCTGGGTCAGCCCGCAGGGCTCGAAGCGCGAGGGCACCAGCATGGCGTCAGCGCCAGCGATCATTTGGTGCGCAAAAGCTTCGTCGTACCCGAGGCGCACGGCAACCTGGCCGGGATGGGCCACCGCAGCCGCCGTGAAGGCGCTTTCCAGCGCAGCATCGCCATTGCCCTGCACTGCCAGTTGCCCGCCCTCTGCCAGCAGCGCTGGCAAGGCCGCCAGCACCAGATCAAGGCCTTTTTGCGAGGTTAGACGGCTCACCACGCTGAACAGCGGCGCCTTGGGGTCAGCCCGCAAACCCAGGGCCTTTTGCAGCGCGGCTTTGCAACGCGTTTTGCCCTGGGTTGCCAATGCGGTGTAGGTCGCCGCGATGCCAGCGTCCGTCGCAGGGTTCCAGATCTTGCCGTCCACACCATTCAAGATGCCGGACACATCGGCGCCCCGCGCCTGGATCACACCTTGCAGCCCGCACCCAAATTCTTCTGTGGCCATTTCCCTTGCGTAGCTGGGGCTGACCGTGGTGACCCGGTGGGCGCAGGTCAGGCCTGCCTTCATGAAGGAGAACTGGCCGTGGAACTCCAGCCCGAGCGGTGTCATGAACCGGGCGGGCAACCCCAACAGATGGAAGTCGTCCGCGTCAAACAGCCCTTGGTAGGCCAGGTTGTGCACGGTGTAAACCGTCGCCACACGGGCCGACGGGCTGGCTGCAATGTAGGTACAGGCCATTGCGGCATGCCAGTCGTGTGTGTGCAGGACGTCAGGGCGCCAGTTGTCGTCCAATTCGCCTGTGGCCAGGTGCGCTGCCACCCAGCCCAGCAAGGCAAAGCGTTGCGCGTTGTCGGCCCATTCACTGCCATCGGCGGCCAGATACGGATTGCCATCACGCTGGTACAAAAAGGGGGCGTCCACCACGTAAGCCAGCACGCCAGAACCGCCCATTCGCCCCAGGCGCAACGACACGCGGCCTGCGCCAAAGACCGCACCCAACTCGCGGACCAGAGTCTGCCCCTCGACGCCCGCCGCGATGGCCGGCAATCCGGGCAGGATCAGACGGACATCTGCGCCCGCCCGAACCAAGGCCTGTGGAAGCGCACCCAGCACGTCAGCCAACCCACCCGTCTTTACCAGCGGAAACACCTCCGCAGCCGCATGCAGAACCTTCATGCCGTGACTTTGGCGAGCATCTCGCTGGTAACCAGGGTAATGCCATTGGGGCTGCGGTGAAAGCGGGCGGCGTCCACTTCGGGGTCTTCGCCAATCACCATGCCATCCGGAATATTGCAGCCCCGGTCTACCACCACACGGGTCAGGCGCGCGCCACGGCCTACCTGGACCCCAGGCAACAACACCGACCAGTTCACGGTGGAAAAAGAATGCACCCGCACGCTGGAGAACAGCAGCGAGCGGAACACGCTGCCCGACACGATGCAGCCGCCCGATACGGTGGACTCGATGGCCGTGCCACGGCGGTCTTCCAGGTTGTGCACAAATTTGGCCGGTGGCAGTTGCTCCTGGTAGGTCCAGATCGGCCAGCGCGTGTCGTACAGATTGAGCAAGGGATCCGTCGCCGTGAGGTCGATGTTGGCGTCCCAGTAGGCGTCGATGGTGCCCACATCGCGCCAATAGGGCATCTGGTTGTGTTTGGTG
Source organism: Rhodoferax sp. (assembly GCA_031379255.1). Taxonomy (GTDB): domain Bacteria; phylum Pseudomonadota; class Gammaproteobacteria; order Burkholderiales; family Burkholderiaceae_C; genus JANYCG01. The sequence goes on from JANNEZ010000013.1 coordinate 9,616, forward strand.
CCTACGGCGCTCAGTTCAAACGGGTGCGCTGCGGCGCAACCATTGCGCACCGCCCGCGGAATGATGTCCTTGCCAAAGTCGTGGCTGGAGTCGGGGTCGGCCATGTCGCGCTCAAGCTCCTTGTACAGATAACGTGCGTTGAAGACATAGATGCCCATGCTGGCCAGCGACATGTCGGGATGACCGGGCATGGCGGGCGGATCGGCCGGCTTTTCCACAAACTCGGTGATCATGTATTTGTCGTCCACCGCCATCACACCGAACGCCGAGGCCTCGTCGCGCGGCACGGCGATGCACCCCACGGTGCAGTCCCGGCCTTTGCTGACATGGTCCGCCAGCATCAGGGCGTAGTTCATCTTGTAAATATGGTCGCCGGCCAGCACGACCACATAGTCCACCGAGCGGTAACTCGCCAGGATGTCCTGGTTCTGGTACACCGCGTCGGCGGTGCCACGGTACCAGCTCTCGTCGTCGGTGCGTTGCTGGGCTGGCAGCAAGTCGACAAATTCGTTCATCTCGCTTTTCAGGAAGGCCCAGCCCCGCTGCAGGTGGCGCAACAAGCTGTGCGATTTGTACTGGGTGATCACGCCAATGCGGCGGATGCCGGAATTCAGGCAATTGGACAGCGCGAAGTCGATGATGCGGAACTTGCCGCCGAAATACACGGCGGGTTTGGCGCGGCGGTCGGTCAGGTCCATCAGGCGGCTGCCACGCCCACCGGCCAGGACCAGGGCGACCGTCCGTTTGGGCAGGTCAAAACTCAGGGCTAAGTCCTCAGGTTTCATGTTGTCTCCTTTTTTTGCAACGCGGCGGCGCTGCGTTGTTTTGACATTGGTATGCGAATAATAGTCGCGTCCAAGCCGGGTTTCCTGGCCGTCAGCATAGTTTTCAGCGGTCTTGGTGTTTTCTCTGTGGCTGATCCGCATACTCGGCGGCATGATGCCCGTATTCCAACAATACCCGCCCGCTGAATTGACCTGCAGGCGGGCGCAAACCCTGCCATGACACACCTCAAAGTCGCAACCCAGCCGATTGCCGGCATGAAGCCCGGCACCAGCGGCCTGCGCAAGAAAGTCACCGAATTTGCCAGCCCGCACTACCTGGCCAATTTCGTCCAGGCGGTGTTCAATGCCGTGCGGCCCGCCGAAGGTTTTGCCGGGTTGACCCTCGTGGTGGGAGGCGACGGGCGTTATTACAACCTCGAAGCGATGCAACTCGTCATCAAGATGGCGGCAGCCAACGGTTTCGCCCGGGTAATGGCGGGGCAAAACGGCATTTTGTCGACACCCGCAGCATCGTGCGTGATCCGCAAACATGGCGCGTTCGGCGGGCTGATCCTGTCGGCCAGCCACAACGCCGGCGGTGTCGATGGCGACTTTGGCATCAAGTTCAACGCGGCCAATGGCGGTCCGGCGCCCGAGCGCATCACCGACGCGATCTACGCCTGCACGTTGTGCATACAGGAATACCTGGTTGCCGACACGCCCGACATCGACCTCGGCCGCATCGCCACACACACCGCTGGTGGCATGACCGTTCAGGTCTTCGACCCGGTGGCAGATTACCTCGACCTGATGCGCGCGTTGTTTGATTTTGATGCCTTGCGTGCCCTGTTCAAGTCCGGCTTCAGGCTTGCCTTTGACGCCATGCACGCGGTCACTGGCCCCTATGCGCACGCCATCTTCGAGCGCGAGCTGGGCGCGCCCTCAGGCACGGTTCGCAACGGCATACCTCTGCCGGATTTCGGCGGTCACCACCCTGACCCGAACCTGGTGCACGCCAAAGAGCTGGTCGATTTGATGATGTCTCCTGCCGCGCCCGACCTGGGCGCCGCATCCGACGGGGACGGCGACCGCAACCTCGTCATCGGCCGGGGCATTTTCATCGCCCCGTCAGACTCGCTGGCCATGCTGGCGGCCAATGCCCATCTGGCGCCGGGCTACCGCCAGGGCATTGCCGGCATCGCCCGCTCCATGCCCACCAGCGGCGCGGCAGACCGCGTCGCCAAAGCGCTGGGGGTGCCGTGCTTCGAGACGCCTACCGGCTGGAAGTATTTCGGCACCCTGCTTGACGCCGGCCGGGTGACCTTGTGCGGGGAGGAGAGCGCCGGCACCGGTTCCAGCCATGTGCGCGAGAAAGACGGCGTGTGGGCGGTGCTGCTGTGGCTGAGCATTCTGGCCGCGCGAGGCGAAAGCGTGCAGGCCATCGCCCGCCAGCACTGGGCCACGTACGGCCGCAACTACTACACGCGGCACGACTATGAAGAAATCGACAGCGACGCCGCCAAGCGCTTGATGCAGGACCTGACTGACAAGCTGGCCGGATTGATTGGCGCCAACCTGGCGGGTCGCACCGTTGCGCAGGCCGATGACTTCAGCTACACCGACCCGATTGATGGCAGCGTCTCCAGCCATCAGGGCCTGCGCATCGTTTTCAATGACGGCGCACGCATCGTCTACCGGCTTTCAGGCACCGGCACTTCCGGCTCCACGCTTCGGGTGTACATCGAAAACTTCGAACCCGACCCAAGCCGCCACGACTTGCCAACTCAGCAGGCCCTGACGGACCTTGTCACCCTGGCCGGCGAGTTGGCCCGCATCCGCCAGCACACCGGGCGTTCAGAGCCCAGCGTGATTACCTGAAAGGGCGGAGTGCGGCAGTGCCCGTCATCGTGCGCAAGTCTCGGCAATAAATATCTGATAAACTGATAATCATATTTTAAGGTGACTCTATGAACGCCATTGCAGTCAACGCCACAGATTTTTCCCGAGGCCTGTCCGACTACCTGAACCAGGTGCAATACAAAAACCAGGTCTTCGAGATCGAACGCGGCAAACGGGTCATCGCCCGCGTGTCACCTGCTGTGGCTGCAACAGGTTTCCCGCTGGTTCAGCTTGATGACCTGCTGGCCAAGGGGCCTCACTTGCCAGGTGAAGACGTGCAAACCATGGCGGACGAATTGCAGGCCGTCAGGTCAAGGCTGCTGAAGCGGGCTGACCCATGGGCCTCCTGATCGACACCGACGTTTGGGTGCTGGCCGAAAAGTCCAGCGCTGCGCCGAACTTCGCCCGGTGGGCCGCCTACGAGGGCGCTTACCTCAGCAGCGTGAGCGCCAGTGAGTTGCTGGTGGGCGTGGAGCGGGCCAACACCGCCAAACGGCGCGCCTTGCGCTCGGCCTTTGTCGAACACCTGTTGGCCAGCGTTCCCGTGCTGGAGTTCTCATTGCCGGTGGCGCGCACCCATGCCCGCATGATCGCCGCTCTGCCCAAAAACCAGACCGCTGGCGCGCACGATGCCCTGATTGCCGCTACAGCCATCCACCACGGCTTTGGTTTGTTGACCCGCAACGTGGCGGATTTCAGAATTTTTGCGGGCTTGCAATTGGAGGCGTATTCGGCGTGACCGCGTTGGCGCATGGCATGGCGGTGATGACGCGGAACGTGGCGGATTTTGAGCCGATGGGTGTGGCTGTGCTGAATCCTGCGCAAGAATGCAGGTATCTCAAATCAGGGTGTTGTTATGAGTTATGACCAAGGTTTAGCCCAACGGATACGTGAAGCGCTTGGCGATCTGCCAGGCGTGGCTGAGCGCAGGATGTTTGGTGGCCTGGCCTTTCTGCGCGATGGCAAGATGTTCGTGGGCGTACAAGCGTCAACGCTGATGGCCCGGGTCGGTCCGGAAAGGCATCTGGATGCCATGGCCATGCCCCACGTCCGCGAAATGGACTTCACGGGCCGCCCGATGAAGGGCTACGTCTACATCGATGCACCGGGCCTGGCGGAAGATGAGGCCTTGAAGGCTTGGGTGGTCTGGTGTGCCAGTTTTGTGGCGACACTGCCAGCCAAAAAAGGCGAGGTGAGGTGATTGAAGGCGAACGAATGCGACTGCAGCCCGAGTGCCAGACGCGGCCAACCAAGTCTCAGAGACTGCCGTGCACTTCCCAAAACCGCGCTGGCGTCACGACCAGATAACGATCCGCCAAGGCCAGCAAGTCTTTGTCGCCCGTGATGAGGTAGCTTGCGTCTGATGCCGTGCGTGCAGCCAGCAGGGTTCCAAGAACAGGCTGATCATTGGCGTCACGCAGAGTGGCTTCTTGGCTGGCTTCAGGCTCCACCATCTCGGCCAGCAGCGCAAGGCTGTCCACCAGGTCGTTGATCTCGCCTTTTGTGAGGCCATGCCGGTTTTGCAAACGCGGCAGCACGCGGCGAAGCTCGGTGAGGATGAAGTCCGACAGCACGACGTCGATAGACCCGTGCCGCCAAGCCGCCATGATCTTGCCCGGAATGCTGGCTGGGTAAGCAATGCCCGAGAGCAATACATTGGTGTCCAGCACCACTCGCAAATTGGCCACGGGCGCTTACTGCTTTTTGGCCTTGACGGAAGATTTCTTGCGCTCCTTGGCAACAGCCGAATCAATTTCAGCCAAGCCCTCGTCTTGCGGCACACCCGCAAAGCCCGCTTCAATGCGCTGGCACAGGGCATCAAAACGGCCCTGCATCCGGCGGATGCGCTCGAACAGGCGTGCGTCCACCAAGGCAGCCACGGGTTTGCCGTCTTTGTTGATGACTACGCTGTCATGCCGGTATTGCACCTGGTTGAGCATTTCACCCAGGTTTTGCCTGAAATTGACTGCGCTGGTTTCTGTAATCATGATGATTGAACCGTTATGACCATAATGGTCATTATGATTGAATCTGGCTTCGATGAGTGAAAAAATGTGAGTGATTGCACTATCGCAACAAATTATTGGTATTATCGGCGATACCGTGAAACAACAGCCTGTCATCGTCATTGACACCAACGTGCTGGTGTCGGCATTGCGATCCCGTTCCGGATGGTCGTTTGATCTGTTGGCTAGGCTTGGGACAGGCCAGTTTGAGCATGTGATCACGGTTCCGCTGGTGATGGAGTACGAAGAGGTGTTGCATCGCCCGGGCATGGTGCCGCTGTCCAAGGCTGCTGTGGACGATGTTCTGGACTATGTTTGCGCCAGTGGGTTGCGGCAGCAGGTGCATTTCTTGTGGCGACCGAAGTTGACAGATGTGCGCGACGACATGGTGCTCGAAGCCGCGTTCAATGGCAATTGCGACGCTATCGTGACTTGGAATGTCCGCGACTTTGCGGCGGCAGCAGACATGGCCATCAACATCTTGCAGCCAGGCCAGTTTATGAAACGATTGAAGGAGCCTAAATCATGAGCGCATTGAGTGTCCGCCTCCCCGAATCCCTGCATAAAAATGCCAAGGTCTATGCCGCGCAAGAGGGCGTTTCTGTCAACCAGTTGATCAGCACGGCATTGGCTGAAAAACTCTCGGCGTTGGCAACGGAAGACTACTTGGCTTTGCGCAGCAAGCGGGGAAGCCGCAAAAAGTTTGATGCCGCGTTGACCAAGGTGCCAGATGTTGCTGCTGAAGGTTTGGATCGTCGCTGAGTTTGATAGGCCGTCGGCCTGAAACACCGCAGCGACGCTGACGCTCGGAGTCGCGGGCCCGTACGGCGACCCAAAGCAGTAACCAAAAAAGGGGCCGGCGCGCCAAAAA
>JANNEZ010000118.1:0-3514 GCA_031379255.1 Rhodoferax sp.
CCTTGTGCCTGAGTTGCGTCAGCGCCTGTCCAGCCAGCGCCTTGCAAGACAACGCGCTGATGCCGCAACTCAAGTTCATCGAGAAAAACTGTGTGCAATGCGGCTTGTGTGCCACGACTTGCCCGGAAAGCGCCATCGAGCTGAAGGCGCGTTTGTACCTTCGACCCGAGCGCAAAGAGGCTCGGGTTTTGAACGAAGCCAAGCCTTACGCCTGCGTGCGCTGCCACAAACCATTTGGCACCCTGAAGGCGATTGAAGGCATGTTGGGCAAGCTGGCGGGGCATTCCATGTTTCAGGGCGACGCCCTGGAGCGGCTCAAAATGTGCGGTGATTGCCGGGTGATCGACATTTATTCGGCCACCAACGAAGTGAAAATCACTGACCTATGAGTCCAACCCAATGAGTTCTATCCCCATGAGTTTTATGGCGCCGCCCAGCACCTCCACGCTGGACGAGGAGACCGCACGCGCCGAGATTTATGGCCTGCTGGCGGCCTTGTTTTACGCGCCGCCTGCGCTGGATTTGTTGGCGCAGCTTCGCGTGGCCGCGACGGTGGCGCCGGCGCCTGGTGGTTTCCTGCAAGCGCCGTGGGAAGCCCTGGTCGAAACTTCGCGGGCGCTGGACGACGCTGCCATCGCGCGCGAGTACGACGCGCTTTTTGGCGGCATGGGCAAGCCCGAGGTGTATTTGTTCGGCTCGCACTATTTGAGCGGGTTTCTGAATGAAAAACCGCTGGCCGCTTTACGCGGTGATCTGGCCAAACTCGGCCTGGCACGGGAGGACGCCATGAGCGAAACCGAAGACCATGCGGCCTACTTGATGGAGGTCATGCGGTACCTGATCGCCGGGGAAGACGTGGCAGTGGCCAACCTCACCCAGCAACGCCAGTTTTTTGCCGACCATCTCCAGCCTTGGATGCTCAAGATGTGCGACGCGGTTGCGGCCCACCCCAAAGCGATGTTTTACGCCGCCCTGGCGGGCTTTGCGAGTGCCTTTATCCATGTTGAGACTCAGGGCTTTGACATGCTGGTTTGAAAATCAGTATTTCATTCAGAAAGGTCTGTGCCAGGCCTGCGTGTGGGCGGCTTGGTAAATACCCTCGCTGCATAGACTGCTGGGTAAAGTTACATTAGCAAAAGTTATGAAATTCATTGCTTAGGTGTATCAAAACAGGAGATCAAAAAGTGACCGAATCCTCGAAACCCACTTCACCCGTTTCGCCGATGTCTCGCCGCAAGCTGTTTGCTGGTGCCACCACATTGGGCGCTGTTGCCGCCACCGCTGCTTTTTTGCCTGGCATCCAGTCAGCCCTGCCTGCCAGCACCGAAATCAAGGCGCCGCCGGCCAAGGGCGGCGGGTACACACTGTCTGAACACGTCAAGCAGTATTACAAGTCGGCCCTTATCTAAACCCTCCCGCAGGAGATTCACATGTTGTTGACCAAGAAATCGGGAGCCGCAGAAGCGGCAATGAGCGGGGCGGCAGGTTCTGCTCGGCCGTCGCCGTTTATTCACCGCCTGCGTCGGGGGTTGTCACAGGCATTGCCGACGATGGATCGGCGCGCATTCTTGCGCCGCTCTGGGCTGGGTGTGGGAGTTGGCATTGCCGCTACGCAGTTGGCATTGGTGAAAAAAGCCAAGGCGGCGCCGGGCGGTGTCGCCATTGGCACGGGCAAGATTGAGGTCAAACGTACAGTTTGCACGCACTGCTCAGTGGGGTGCGCGGTAGATGCCGTGGTTGAAAACGGCGTCTGGGTGCGACAGGAGCCGGTGTTTGACTCGCCGCTGAACCTGGGCGGGTATTGCGCCAAAGGCGCGGCGTTGCGGGAACACGGGCACGGCGAGTACCGGCTGCGTTACCCGATGAAACTGGTCAACGGCAAGTATGAGCGCATCAGCTGGGATACGGCACTGAACGAAATCACCGCCAGGATGCAGGAACTGCGCAAAGCCAGCGGGCCGGATTCCATTTACTGGGTGGGCTCGTCCAAACACAACAACGAACAAGCCTATCTGATGCGCAAATTCGTGAGCCTCTGGGGCACCAACAACTGCGATCACCAGGCGCGCATCTGCCATTCCACCACGGTTGCGGGTGTTGCCAACACCTGGGGTTATGGCGCGATGACCAACTCCTACAACGACATGCAAAACGCCAAGGTGGCGATGTACATCGGCTCCAACGCCGCCGAGGCGCACCCGGTGAGCATGGTGCACATGTTGCACGCCAAGGAGACCGGCTGCAAGATGATTGTGGTTGACCCGCGTTACACCCGCACGGCGGCCAAATCTGACGAATACGTGCGTATTCGTTCGGGTTCCGACATCCCGTTTCTGTTTGGTTTGCTGTACCACATCTTCAAAAACGGCTGGGAAGACAAGCAATACATCAACGACCGTGTCTTCGGCATGGACAAGGTCAAGGAAGACATCCTGGCCAAGTGGTCGCCCGAAAAAGTGGAAGAAGCCTGCGGCGTCAAAGAAGCGCAGGTGCTTAAAGTGGCGACGATGCTCAACGAGAGCCGTCCGGGCACGATCGTCTGGTGCATGGGCCAAACCCAGCACACCACGGGCAATGCCATCGTGCGCGCTTCCTGCATCTTGCAGCTCGCCCTGGGCAACATCGGCAAATCGGGTGGCGGCGCCAACATCTTCCGTGGCCACGACAACGTGCAGGGCGCGACCGACGTCGGCCCGAACCCCGATTCACTGCCTGGTTATTACGGTTTGGTCGAAGGCTCCTGGAAACATTTCGCCAAGGTTTGGGGTGTCGATTTCGAGTGGATCAAAGGGCGTTATGCCACCCCCGCCATGATGGGCAAACCCGGCATGACCGTGTCGCGCTGGATTGACGGCGTGCTGGAGAACAATGAGCTGATTGACCAAGACTCGAATCTGCGGTCGGTGGTGTTCTGGGGCCATGCTCCCAACTCGCAAACGCGCGGTCTGGAAATGAAGCGCGCCATGGACAAGCTCGATTTGCTGGTCGTGGTAGACCCCTACCCATCGGCTACCGCCGCCATGGCCGCAATGCCGGGCAAGGCCGAAGACTTGAACCCGAACCGCGCTGTGTATTTGCTGCCTGCGGCCACCCAGTTTGAAACCTCGGGTTCCGTCACCGCGTCAAACCGCTCCATCCAGTGGCGCGAGAAAGTGATTGAGCCGCTGTGGGAGAGCCGCAGCGATCACATGATCATGCAGCAGTTTGCCGACAAGCTGGGCTTTGGCAAAGAATTGTCCAAGAACTACAAAATGCAAAAGGTCAAAGGCATGGATGAGCCCGTGCCCGAAGACATCCTGCGTGAGATCAACGCCTCGGTCTGGACCATTGGTTACACCGGCCAAAGCCCTGAACGCCTCAAGGCCCACATGCGCAACATGCATGTGTTTGATGTGAAAACGCTCAAGTCCAAAGGCGGCAAAGACAAGGAAACCGGTTACGACCTGGGCGGCGACTATTTTGGCCTGCCCTGGCCGTGTTATGGCAATCCGGCGCTGAAACACCCTGGCTCGCC
>JANNEZ010000132.1:0-7965 GCA_031379255.1 Rhodoferax sp.
GCGATTTCACCGCCGACGAACACGAGTGGGTGTTCCAGCGCGCGGCTGCGATCAAGAAGAAGTTCAAGAGCTACGAGAAATACCATCCGCTCGTCGACCGCACGCTCGCGATGATTTTCGAGAAAGCTTCGACGCGCACGCGCGTAAGCTTTGAAGCCGGCATGTACCAGCTGGGCGGCTCCGTCGTGCACCTCACGACCGGCGACAGCCAGCTGGGCCGCGCCGAGCCGATTGAAGACGCCGTGCGGGTCATCAGCCGCATGGTCGACCTGGTGATGATCCGCACCTTCGAGCAGACCAAGATCGAAAAATTTGCCGAACACTCGCGTGTCCCGGTGATCAACGGCCTGACCAACGAGTTCCACCCGTGCCAGATCCTGGCGGACATCTTCACCTTCATTGAACACCGGGGCAGCATCCGCGGGAAAACCGTGGCCTGGGTCGGCGACGGCAACAACATGGCCAACAGCTGGTTGCAGGCCAGCGAAATCCTGGGTTTCAAGGTGCATGTGAGCACGCCGGGCGGGTACGAGGTGGACCAATCTGTCGCCGGCATCCGTTCGGTTGAAAGTTACCAGGTTTTCGCCGACCCGCTGGAGGCGTGCAAGGGCGCCGACCTGGTCACCACCGACGTCTGGACGAGCATGGGTTACGAAGCCGAAAATGAGGCGCGCAAAAGAGCGTTCGAGAAGTGGTGCGTAGACGCTGAAATGATGGCCGTCGCGAAACCCGGCGCGCTTTTCATGCATTGCCTGCCGGCGCATCGCGGCGAGGAAGTGCAGGCCGAGGTGATCGATGGGCCGCAATCGGTGGTCTGGGACGAAGCGGAGAACCGCATGCACGCGCAAAAAGCCTTGATGGAATACCTGCTGCTGGGCCGGATCGACTGAGCCGGAACTTGGCAGGCCACTGCTCGCCAGATCGCAACCATGACCTCCCTGCAAGACTGCCAGGCGCTGGACGCCCAAGATCCCCTGCGCCACTTGCGTGACCAGTTCGCGCTGCCCGACGGGGTGATTTACCTCGACGGCAATTCTCTGGGCGCAATGCCCAAAGCAAGCGCGGCGCGCATCGCCCAGGTGGTGTCTGAAGAGTGGGGCAAGGGCCTGATTCGTTCCTGGAATACTGCCGGCTGGATGGATCAGCCGCATCACATCGGCGACAAAATCGCCCGCCTCATTGGCGCGGGCCCGGGTGAAGTGGTGGCGGCTGACAGCACTTCCATCAACCTGTTCAAAGTGCTGAGCGCGGCGATGCAGATGGCGGCGCGGATCGGAGCGCAAAAGTTGTCCCCGCGCACCGTCATCTTGAGCGAACGCAGCAACTTCCCGACCGACCTGTACATGGCGCAGGGACTTTGCCGCACGCGAGGTTTTACGCTGAAACTGGTTGACCGCCCGGACATCGAGACGGCTTTGAACGGTGACGTGGCCGCGCTGCTGCTGACCCACGTGAACTACCGCACGGGCGCCCTGTTCGACATGGCGGCGCTGACCCAGGCTACGCACCAGGCAGGCGCGTTGGCGATTTGGGATCTGGCGCACAGCGCGGGCGCGGTGCCGGTCGAATTGAACCAATCAGGCGCCGATTTCGCGGTAGGTTGCGGCTATAAATTCCTGAACGGCGGCCCCGGCGCGCCGGCTTTTGTTTGGGTCCATCCGCGCCATTTCAAGCACGCCGGCAATGCCGTGCAGCAGCCTTTGCAAGGCTGGCTCGGCCACGCGGCGCCGTTTTCGTTTTCGCCCGACTACCGGCCGGCTGCAGGCATTCGGCAATACCAATGTGGCACGCCGTCTGTTTTGGGACTGGCCGCGCTGGACTGCGGGCTGGACACCTTGCTGGCCGCCGAGCCGCTGGGCGGCATGGCGGCGCTGTACGCCAAATCGCTGCGTTTGAGTGATTTGTTCATCGCGCTGGTGGACCACAACTGCGCGGGTTTTGGCCTGAACGTTGTCACACCCAGGGCGCATGCGCAACGCGGCTCGCAGGTGTCGCTTACCTGTGACGCAGCGCCCGCCTATGCCATCATCCAGGCCCTGATCGCACGCGGCGTGATTGGCGACTTCCGCGCCGGCGATGCAACTGCAGGCGATGCGCCCTGCGGCGGCGGGCACAAGGATATTCTGCGTTTTGGCCTCACCCCGCTGTACACCGGTTTCGCCGACGTCTGGCAGGCGGTTGATCACTTGCGGCAAGTGCTCAACGCGAGAGAATGGGAAAACCCGCAGTTCAACCAGAAACTGGCCGTCACCTGAAACGGTTATGCTGCCATTTCCTGATTTTCCCGTTGACTCTCAAAAGAGGTAAGACATGTTGAAACAAGCGATTTTTAGCGGCCTCGCAAGCTTGGCATTGTTAGCTGCCGCGCCGGCCCTGGCGCAGGACAACCGCATCGACACCATCCGCCCCGATGCGCCCAGCCTGGCCAAATACGGCGCGATGGGCGTCGGCGTGAAAACCATCGCACTGACCAACACCAAACAGCTGGACATCCTCAAAGCCAAAGCCGGCGAGCCCACGCCCACCTACGACCGCCCCCTGACGGTCGAGGTGTGGTACCCGGCCAAGCCAGCGGCGGACGCACCCGGCGCGGGCCAGTACCGCATCTTCGCGCGCGACGGCAAAACCGAAATTTCAATCCATGGCAAGGCCGTGCGCGATGCCGCTTCCGATGCCACTGGCGGCCCCTACCCGCTCTTGATCATTTCACATGGCTACCCTGGCAACCGTTTTCTGATGAGCCACCTGGCTGAAAATCTGGCCAGCAAAGGTTACGTGGTCGCCTCGATCGACCACACCGACAGCACCTACAGCGACCAAGCGGCTTTTGGCAGCACCTTGCTCAACCGGCCGCTGGACCAGCTGTTTGTGCTCAATGAAATGGGCAAACTCAACGCGGGCGCCCCGGGCGACGCCATCAAAGGCGCGCTCAAGGGCATGGTCAACGCCGACAACACCGGCCTGATCGGTTATTCGATGGGCGGTTACGGCCTCATCAACACCATTGGCGGCGGTTTTGCCGCGCCCATCGTCGGCAACCCGCTGGCACCGCCCAATGGCGTGCTGGCGGTACGCCAGGCCGGCAACCCGGCCCACACCGCGTCGATCGACAAACGTATCAAGGCGGCTGTGGCCTTTGCGCCCTGGGGCTGGAACCGCGGCTTCTGGGATGCCTCCGGCCTGTCTGCGATCAAAACCCCGGTGTTCTTTGTGGCCGGCAGCGTGGACGACGTTTCAGGCTACTCACCCGGCGTGCGCAGCATCTACGAAAGCAGCGTCAACGCCCCGCGTTATTTGCTGACCTTTGAAAATGCCAACCACAATGCGGGCGCGCCGATGCCGCCGCCCAAGGAATCCTGGGCCGCTGTGCCGCATCTGCCGTCGATCCCGGCTAACCATTACATTGACGCCGTATGGGACAACGTCCGCATGAACAACATCTCGCAGCATTTCGCCACGGCGTTTTTGGCCAAGTTCCTGAAGAATGATGCCAGTATGGACGCCTACCTGAACCTGGTTGAAAACGCCAAAGACGGCAAATGGTCAGCCGAGGCCGATGGCAAGCTCAAGGCCGACCACAGCTACTGGAACGGCTTCCCCAACCGCACGGCGGCTGGCCTGCGGCTGGAGCAACGCAAGCCCTGACGAGGCGTCACCGGCCAGCCTGCGCCAGGGCGACAGTTCGCAGGCTTTACCCAAGCTTTACCGGCGCGCCAAGTCCCCTTGGCATCATCGGGTTGCAATGGGCCTCCATGACAAAATCCGCCCATGACAAAACCTGCGCCGGTTTCTCCTGATTCAACCCGCCCTTCGGGCGCATGGCCACAGCGCGGGCGGGCCAGCCACTCCATGCTGTGGATGGCGCTTTTGGCGGTTGCCACAGGCGCCGGCGGCTGGTGGCTTGGGCAACGCGGCGATGCAAAAGCGCTGGACGGTGTTTCGCCCTCTGCCGCATCCTCGCCTGCATTGGCAGCGTCTGGCCCTGCGGGCGCAGCAAGTGGCGCGGTCGGCGCAACCGGCTCCGGCAGTGCCGCCGCGCGCCGTTTCGGTGGCGTCAACCGGGTTCAGCCGGTGACCGTGGCTGCCGTCAAGAGGCAAGACGTTCGGGTCATCCTCTCCGCCATTGGCAACATCAGCGCGCTCAACACCGCCGTGGTGCGGGCGCGGGTGGATGGCGAACTCAAGGCCATCCGTTTCAAGGAAGGCCAGCCGGTGCGGGCCGGCGCGCTGCTGGCGGAGATTGACCCGCGCAGTTATGAAATCGCGCTGGCGCAGACGCAAAGCGAGTTGGCCCGCAACCAGGCGACCCTGAAAAACGCCGAGCTTGACCTGGCGCGTTACAAAGACCTGCTGGCCAAGGATTCGATCGCCAAACAGCAGGTAGACACGCAGGAATCTTTGGTGAACCAGCTCAAAGCCACGTTGCGCACCGACGAGTCGCAGGTCGAGAACGCCAGGCTGCTGTTGAGCTACACCAAAATCACCGCGCCCATCAGCGGGCGGCTTGGACTCAAACAAGCCGACTTGGGCAACGTGATCCGCGCGGGCGATGCCAGTGGCCTGGTCACCATCACCCAAACGCAGCCCATCAGCGTGGTGTTTGCCGTGCCCGAGTCCAACCTGCCGCTGATCGCGCGCAAATTGAAGGGCGCGGAACCCCTCACCGTGGAAGCTTGGGACCGCGAGCAGCGCAACCTGCTGGCCACCGGGAAAGTCAGCACCACCGACAACACAATTGACCCGGTCACCGGCACCATCAAGGTCAAGGCCGAGTTCGCCAATGCCGATGGCTCGCTGTTTCCGAACCAGTTTGTCAACATCAGGATGCAGGTCAACACGCTGGAAGCGGCCTTGTCTGTGCCTTCTGCGGCAGTGCAACGCGGCGCCTTGGGCACGTTTGTCTATGTGGTCAAGCCCGACGGCAACGTCAACATCCGCCGCGTGCGCACCGGAACCACCGAAGGCGACTGGGTCAGCGTGCAGGGCGAGCTGGAAGCCGGTGAACGGGTGGTGACCGATGGCGCTGATCGCTTGCGCGAAGGCGCCAAGGTAGAAGTGATCACGCCGCCACCGAGGTTCGGTGCGGGCGCGGGTACTGGAGGAGCCGGTGGAGGGGTCGGTGGTGGTGGTGCCGCTCGACGCGAGGCTGCCGGGCAGGCGCAGGGCGCTGCCCCGGCCCCTGGTGCCAGCGCGCCGCGCGCCTCAACACCGCGTGCCGCTGCCACACCTGCGCAGGCATCCCCGCAAGGCGATTCAACCGCTTCACCAACGCCGCCTTCCCGACCACCCGCGCCAGGCGCGGCCAACGCAGGCTCGGCCGCCTGGATCGACCAGCTTCCGCCCGAGGCCCAGGCGCGTGTGCGCAGCACCCTGGAGCGCCTTGGCCCCGAAGTCGCAGCCAAGGTGAACAAAATGACGCCCGACGAACGCCGCGCCTTCTTCCAGCAGTTGCGGGCGCAGCGTCAGCAGCAGCAGGACTGAGCACTTCGCCCGAGTTGGCGCACGCCTTGTGAACCTGTCCCGCCTTTTCATCCTGCGCCCGGTGGCAACCTCGCTGTTGATGGTGGCGATCCTGATCGCGGGCGCGCTGGCTTACCGCATGTTGCCGCTGTCGGCCCTGCCCGAGGTCGATTACCCGACCATACAGGTCACCACGCTGTACCCCGGCGCCAGCCCCGATGTGATGACCTCGGCCGTCACCGCGCCGATGGAGCGGCAATTTGGCCAGATGCCCGGCTTGACCCAGATGTCGTCGACCAGCTCGGGCGGCGCGTCGGTCATCACGCTGCGTTTTTCGCTCGACGTGACGCTTGACGTGGCCGAGCAGCAGGTGCAGGCCGCCATCAACGCTGGCGCCAACCTGCTGCCCAGCGACCTGCCGATGCCGCCGACCTACAGCAAGGTGAACCCGGCTGACGCGCCGGTGCTCACCCTGGCCATCACCTCGCCTTCGCTGCAGGTGTTCCGCATCAACGATCTGGTCGAAAACCGGCTGGCGCCGAAACTCTCGCAGGTGCCCGGTGTCGGCCTGGTGGCGATAGCCGGCGGACGCCGCCCCGCCGTGCGCATCCAGGTGAACCCCGGCGCGCTGGCCGGCGTGAACCTGTCGATGGAAGACCTGCGCACCAGCATCAATGCCGCCAATGTGAACCAGGCCAAAGGCAGTTTTGACGGCGCGGCGCGCGCATCGACGATTGACGCCAACGACCAGTTGAAATCCGCCGCCGAATATGCCAGCCTGATCGTCACCTACAAGAACGGTTCTCCGGTGCGGCTCAACGACGTGTCCAACATCGTCGATGACGCGGAAAACACGCGCCTGGCCGCCTGGGCCAACGCGATGCCCGGCGTCATCTTGAACATCCAGCGCCAGCCCGGCGCCAACGTGATCGAAACGGTGGACCGCATCAAGGCTCTGCTGCCGCAGTTGCAGTCCACCCTGCCGGCATCCATCGATGTGCAGGTGTTGACCGACCGCACCACCACCATCCGCGCCTCGGTGCGTGACGTGCAGATCGAGCTGCTGCTGGCCGTGGCGCTGGTGGTCGCGGTGATTTTTGTTTTTTTGCGCAGCGCCTCGGCCACGCTGATCCCGAGTTTCGCCGTGCCGTTGTCCATCGTCGGCACCTTCGGCATCATGCACCTGGCGGGTTTCTCTATCAACAACCTGACGCTGATGGCGCTGACCATCTCCACGGGATTCGTGGTGGACGACGCCATTGTGATGATCGAAAACATCGCGCGTTATGTCGAGAAAGGCATGCCGCCGATGCAGGCTGCGCTGGACGGCGCGAAGCAGATTGGCTTCACCATCATTTCGTTGACGATTTCGCTGATCGCCGTGCTGATACCGCTCTTGTTCATGGGCGACGTGGTAGGCCGCCTCTTCCACGAATTCGCCATCACGCTGGCGGTGGCTATCCTGATCTCCGCCGTCGTCTCGCTCACGCTCACCCCCATGTTGTGCGCGCGCCTGCTCAAACGCACCCCCGAGGAAAGCCACGGCTGGTTGTACCGCGCGACGGGGCGCGCGTTTGAGACCACCATCCACCGTTACGGGCAAATGCTCAACTGGGTGCTGGACCGCCAATTCGCCACACTGCTGGTGTTCGGCATCACTCTAGCCTTGTCCGCCTGGCTGTATTTTGTGGTGCCCAAAGGTTTCTTCCCGCTGCAGGACACAGGTGTGATCCAGGGCATCACCGAGGCCTCGCAATCGACCTCGTTCGGCGCGATGGCTGAGCGCCAGCAGGCCATGGCCTTGATTGTCCTCAAAGACCCGGCGGTGCAAAGCCTCTCGAGTTTCATTGGCATCGACGGCGGCAACACCACGCTGAACGCGGGACGCATGCTGATCAACCTGAAGCCCAAAGCCGAGCGCGACGCCGCTTCGAAAGACGTGGCCGACATCATCCGGCGCATCACGGCGAACACGCGCCGCACGCCGGGCATCGAACTATTTTTGCAACCTGTGCAAGACTTGACGATTGAAGACCGCGTGGCCAAAACACAGTACCAGTTTTTGCTCTCCAGCCCGAACATCGACGAGCTGAACCAGCAGACCAACGCCTTGCTGGAGCGACTGCGCAACCTGCCGCAGTTGGCCGATGTGGCCAGTGACTTGCAAGACAAAGGTTTGCAGGCGTATGTCGAGATTGACCGTGCGGCGGCGGGCCGGCTCGGCGTCACCGTCGCGGGCATTGACAACGCGCTCTACAACGCCTATGGCCAGCGGCTGATCTCCACGATCTTCACGCAGTCCAACCAGTACCGCGTGGTGCTGGAGATGGCGCCCGAGTTCAAGGTCGGCCCGCAGTCTCTGGGCAATCTGTACGTGCCCGCCAATACCGGCAAGCAGATTCCGCTCTCGAGCGTGGCGCGTGTGGTGGAGCGGCCGATGTCGTTGGCCATCAACCATGCCGGGCAGTTTCCCTCGGCCACGATTTCTTTCAACACTGCACAAGA
>JANNEZ010000138.1:0-7850 GCA_031379255.1 Rhodoferax sp.
CACCCAATGATTTCTGGGTCGGGCTGTTTGTGATGGTGGGCGCGGCGGCCCTGCTGTTTTTGTCGCTGCAATCGGCCAATCTGTTGACGCTCAATTTCCAGTCCAGTTACCGCGTGACGGCCAAGTTTGACAACATCGGCGGCATCAAACCCAAAGCGCCGGTGAAAAGCGCCGGCGTGGTGGTGGGGCGAGTGGATGGCATTGCATTTGATGACAAATCATTTCAGGCCACGGTGACACTGGTCATGGAAAACCGTTACGCTTTCCCCAAAGACAGCTCCCTTAAAATCCTGACAGCAGGATTGTTGGGTGAACAGTACATCGGCATCGAAGCCGGCGCGGGCGACAAAAACCTGGCAGCGGGCGATACCATCACCACCACACAGTCGGCTGTGGTGCTGGAAAACCTGATCAGCCAGTTCCTGTACAGCAAGGCGGCTGACGGCAAAGAGGCGGCTCCCAAAGAAGCCGCGAATGCCTCGCAGAAAGAGCCGCCCGCGAAAGAGCCTTCGAAATAATCAGCAGGGAATGGGTTGAAAACATGAGAACCAGTATTGAATCGTCGGGGGTGCGCCATCGGGCAAGGACCTGGCTGTGTTGGGCAACGGCTGCTGCCGCCCTGTCATTGGCGACTGCCTGCGCCACGGTGCCGGCGGGAGCAGTGAACGACCCGTATGAAGGGTTCAACCGCTCCATGTTCAGCATCAACGAGGGCCTGGACAAGGTTTTGTTGAAACCGGCTGCAACGGTTTACCGGGCGGTCACGCCAAGTTTTGTGCGCACGGCGGTGGGCAACTTTTTTGCCAACCTGGCTGAGCCCTGGGTTGCCGTCAATGCCGCCCTGCAGCTCAAGGGCCAGGCTGCGGTTGAGACGGTGGTGCGTTTTGGCGTCAACACCGTTTTCGGCTTGGGCGGCGTGCTCGACATTGCCAGCGAGTTGAACCTGGAGCGGCGCAATGAAGATTTTGGCCAAACCCTGGGTTTTTGGGGCGCCAATTCAGGCCCCTACCTTGTGTTTCCATTTTTTGGCTCTTCTACTGTGCGCGATGGTTTGGCCCTCGTGGTGGATTACCAGGGCGATCCTGTGACCGTGAATCCGAATCTCACGAGCAACGAGCGTACCGGGCTTTCGGTTTTGCGCCTGGTCAGTTTTCGCGAAAGCCTGCTGCGTGCCGGCGAATTGCTGGACGAAGCGGCGCTGGACAAATACACCTTTACCCGCGATGTCTATCTACAGCGGCGCCAGGCGCTGGTGTTTGACGGGCAGGAGCCGCCCGAAGACAAGGGTTCACCCGCAAAATAGGCCCGGCTGCAGTGTCGGCCCGCTTGACCCCTGAAACGTTATGGAATGCGCGGGCGTCCCCGCATGGAGAAATCTGAAATGAACCGTCGATATTGGGCCCAAGTTTCCTCAAGCGTCTTGGTGGCGCTGTGCTTGTCTGTGGGTGTTTCTGCGCAGACGGCTGATGAGGCGCCCGAGGTTTTGGTCAAGCGCCTGTCAACAGAAGTGCTGGACAGCATCAAAGCCGACAAGAGCATCCAGTCCGGTGACATCAGCAAAGTGGTGACATTGGTTGAATCCAAAGTCATGCCGCACGTCAATTTTGAACGCATGACAGCGTCCGCCGTAGGCCCGGGCTGGCGCCAGGCAACGCCCGAGCAACGCAAACGTCTGCAGGAAGAGTTCAAAACCCTGCTGGTGCGTACCTACGCCGGGGCGTTGACCCAAGTAACGGATCAGGTCATTTTTATCAAGCCGATGCGCGCTGCGCCAGACGACAAGGAAGTCGTGGCCCGCACAGAGGTCAGGGGCCGGGGCGACCCGATCCAGCTGGATTACCGTCTGGAGAAAACCGCCGGACAGGGCGCGGGATGGAAAATTTTCAACATCAATGTGCTGGGCGTCTGGCTGGTCGAAACCTACAAGAGCCAGTTTTCGCAGGAAATCAACGCCAAAGGCATCGATGGCCTGATCACCCTGCTGTCGGAGCGCAACAAATCCAATGCCAAAAAAGGCTGAAACTGGCCCATTGGTTCGACGCTTGCCATGCTGAAGTTGCCCGCCGTCTTGACCCAGGCGCAGGCGGGCGCCTGCCTGTCTGCGCAGTTGCCCGGGCTGCGTTCGGACAATGG
The DNA here is from genome assembly GCA_031379255.1 of Rhodoferax sp. Taxonomy (GTDB): domain Bacteria; phylum Pseudomonadota; class Gammaproteobacteria; order Burkholderiales; family Burkholderiaceae_C; genus JANYCG01. The sequence continues at coordinate 2,134 of JANNEZ010000138.1, forward strand.
CGACACGGTGCAAGTTGACGCGTCGGGGCTGGACCAGTTTGACTCCTCCGCGCTGGCGGTTCTGATGGAGTTCCGCCGGGAGGCCCTGGCCTTGGGCAAACGGTTTTCCGTATTGGGTTTGCCGCCGCGCTTGGCCAATTTGGCGGTTCTGTACGGAATCGATGGGTTGATTCCACAGGCCTGAGGGCGCGCACGGCTAAAATGGCGGGGTCTCATGCCCGCCATCTCCTTTCAAAACGTCTCCAAAAGTTACCCGCTGCCCCGAGGAGCCAAAGGCTCCACCTTTCTGGCCCTCGACAACGTCAGCCTCGATATCGACGAGGGTGAATTCTTTGGCCTGTTGGGGCCCAATGGCGCCGGCAAAACCACCCTGATCAGCGTGCTGGCCGGGTTGACACGCCCTTCGGGCGGCACGGTTTCGGTGCTCGGACATGATGTTCAGGCAGACTACGCCCAGGCGCGCCGCAAACTCGGCGTGGTGCCGCAAGAGCTGGTGTTCGATCCTTTTTTCAACGTGCGGGACGTGTTGCGCATCCAGTCGGGCTATTTCGGTGTGAAGAACAACGACGCCTGGATCGACGAATTGCTGCACAGCCTGGGCCTGACCGACAAAGCCCATGCCAACATGCGCCAGCTTTCCGGCGGCATGAAGCGCCGCGTGCTGGTGGCACAGGCGCTGGTGCACAAGCCCCCGGTTATCGTGCTGGACGAGCCCACTGCGGGTGTCGACGTAGAACTGCGCCAGACCCTGTGGCAATTCATTGCCAAGCTCAACAAACAGGGCCACACCGTCTTGTTGACCACCCATTACCTGGAAGAGGCCGAAGCCCTGTGCGGCCGTATTGCCATGCTGCAGACGGGCAAGGTGGTCGCCCTGGCGTCGACCTCCGATTTGCTCAAGGCGGCCTCGAGCAACGTCTTGCGGTTCAAAATCGACCACGAGCTGCCCGCTGCTTTGGCCAGACAGGCCCGTGTAACCGGTCGCATTGTGCAGTTTCCCGCCCACAACGCCGCCGAAATCGAACAATACCTGGCCGCAGTGCGTGAAGCCGGGCTGGTCGCCGAAGACGTCGAGATCCGCAAAGCCGACCTGGAAGACGTGTTTCTGGAAGTCATGGCGCGAAAATCGGAAACCAGCGGGGTAGCTGCATGATGTCGGGGTGGCAAACCTTGATGTACAAGGAAGTGCTGCGCTTCTGGAGCGTGGCTTTCCAGACCGTCGCTGCGCCCGTGCTCACGGCCGTCATGTACATGCTGATCTTCGGCCATGTGCTGCAAGACCACGTCAAGGTCTATGACAAGGTCAGCTACACCGCGTTCCTCGTGCCGGGCCTGGTCATGATGAGCGTGTTGCAAAACGCCTTCGCCAACAGCTCGTCGTCGCTGATCCAGAGCAAGATCATGGGCAACCTGGTGTTTTTGCTGCTCACGCCGCTGTCGCACTGGAACTGGTTTGTGGCTTACGTGGGCTCGAGCATCGCGCGTGGCCTGCTGGTGGGACTTGGCGTGTTTGCCGTCACGGCCTGGTTCGCGCCTTTGAGTTTTGTGGCACCCCTCTGGATACTGGTCTTTGCCGTCCTGGGCGCCGCGCTCATGGGAACCCTCGGCTTGATCGCCGGCCTGTGGGCAGAAAAGTTCGACCAGCTCGCCGCGTTTCAAAACTTCGCCATCATGCCAATGACCTTCCTGAGCGGCGTGTTTTACTCGATCCATTCGCTGCCGGCTTTCTGGCAAAAAGTGAGCCATTTGAACCCCTTTTTCTACATGATTGACGGGTTCCGTTACGGCTTTTTTGGTGTGAGCGATGTCTCGCCCTGGCTCAGTCTGGGCGTTGTCGCCACAGTACTGGCGGGGGTGAGTGTGGTGACGGTGCACCTGCTGCGTATTGGCTACAAAATACGCCACTGATGGCCAACCTGTTTCAAAAACGAACGCCCATGACCTCCGAAGAACTTCAGACCCTCATCACGGCCAGCCTGCCGTGCCAGCATTGCGAAGTGGTGGGCGACGGCCGCCACTGGACAGCGACCATCGTCTCGCGGGAATTTGAAGGCAAACGCGCGGTTGCGCGGCACCAACGGGTTTACGCCACGCTGGGTGAGAAAATGCACACCGACGAAGTGCATGCCCTGTCGATGCAGACGCTCACCCCCAGCGAGTGGGCAGCGCAACACTGATGTGACACCCGGCCGCCGGCGCTTGGTCCGCCGGACGGACAGGAGATTCCGTAACCTGGGAACCTGATGGACAAATTGTTGATTCGTGGCGGCCACGCCTTGCATGGAACCGTGCAGATCAGTGGCGCCAAAAATGCGGCCTTGCCGGAGTTGTGCGCAACCCTGCTCACGGCAGAACCCTGCACGCTGTTGAACGTGCCACGCCTGCAGGATGTGGCGACGATGCAAAAACTCATCCGCAACATGGGTGTCTCGATCGAGCGCGGCGAAGATGGCGCCATCCAAGTCAACGCCAGCACGCTGAGTTCGCCCGAAGCGCCGTACGAGCTGGTGAAAACCATGCGCGCCTCGGTGCTGGCGCTGGGGCCGCTGCTGGCCCGCTTTGGCGAAGCCACGGTATCGCTGCCGGGCGGCTGCGCGATTGGTTCGCGGCCGGTGGACCAGCACATCAAAGGCCTGCAAGCGATGGGCGCCGAGATCACGGTCGAACACGGCTACATGATCGCCCGCTTGCCCCTGGGCCAAACGCGACTCAAGGGCGCACGCATCGCCACCGACATGGTGACGGTCACCGGCACCGAGAATTTCCTGATGGCGGCAAGTCTGGCAGAAGGTGAGACGGTGTTGGAAAACGCCGCGCAGGAGCCGGAGATTCCCGACCTCGCCGAAATGTTGATCCGGATGGGCGCGAAAATTGAAGGCCACGGCACCAGCCGGATCCGGATTCAGGGGGTTGAAAAACTGCATGGATGCACCCACCAGGTGGTGGCCGACCGCATTGAGGCGGGCACGTTTTTGTGCGCCGTTGCGGCAACGGGCGGCGATGTGTTGCTCAAGAACGCGCGGGCCGACCATCTGGACGCCGTGGCTGAAAAACTGCGTGACGCCGGCGCAACGGTCACGGCGCTGGCGCATGGCATTCGCATTCAATCGGGCGGACGCCTCAAGGCGCAGTCGTTCCGCACCTCGGAATACCCCGGTTTTCCCACTGACATGCAGGCGCAGTTCATGGCGCTCAATTGCATTTCCACAGGCACGGCCAAAGTGACCGAAACCATTTTTGAGAACCGCTTCATGCACGTCAATGAGATGGTGCGCCTTGGCGCAAACATCCTGATTGACGGCAAAGTGGCGGTCGTCGAAGGGGTTGAAAAACTCTCTGGCGCCACCGTGATGGCCACCGACCTGCGGGCATCGGCAAGCCTGGTCATTGCCGGTCTTGTCGCCGAAGGTGAAACGGTGGTGGACCGCATCTACCACCTCGACCGTGGTTACGACCAGATGGAAGCCAAGCTGCGAGGACTTGGCGCCGATATCGAAAGGTTGAAATGATTACGCTCGCGTTGTCAAAGGGCCGCATCTTCGAGGAAACCCTGCCGCTCTTGCAGGCTGCCGGCATCGAAGTACTCGAAGACCCGGAAAAGTCCCGCAAACTGATTCTGGCCACTAACCAGGCCGATGTGCGGGTGCTCGTGGTGCGCGCGACCGACGTGCCCACTTACGTGCAATACGGTGGCGCAGACCTCGGCATCACGGGCAAAGACACCTTGATCGAGCACGTCAGCGGCTGGAGCGACGGCGCCAGCGCTACTGGCCTGTACCAGCCGCTGGATTTGCAGATCGCCAAATGCCGCATCAGCGTGGCCGTGCGCGCCGATTTCGATTACGCCAGCGCGGTCAAGCAGGGCAGCCGCTTGAAGGTGGCCACAAAGTACGTGGCCATCGCGCGCGAGTTTTTCGCCGCCAAAGGTGTGCACGTGGACATGGTCAAACTGTACGGCAGCATGGAGTTGGCGCCGCTGACCGGCCTGGCCGACGCGATTGTCGACCTGGTTTCCACCGGCAATACGCTCAAGGCCAACCAACTGGTGGAGGTGGAGCACATCATGGACATCAGCGCGCGGCTGATCGTCAACCAGGCCGCGCTCAAACTCAAGCAGGCGCCGCTGCGCCGCATCATCGATGCCTTCGCGCAGGCTGTGGCATTGCGCGCGACGGCCGCTCAGGCATCCTGAAGTTTTCAGCCGAAGCCGAGATGACCCAAGCCGCATTTCCCGCCCGCCTGTCTACTGCCAGCAGCACATTTGATGCCGAACTGACCGCGCGGCTGCATGTGCCCGATGCGGCCGATTCAGCGATTGACATAGTCGCCCGGGACATTCTGGCTGATGTGCGCCAGCGCGGCGACACGGCGGTGCTCGAATACACCGCGCGCTTCGACGGCCTGGCCGCCAGCAGCATGGCTGATCTGGAGCTCACGCAGGCCGACTTCAAGGCCGCGTTTGACAGCCTGCCCGCTGCCCAGCGCGAGGCCCTGCAGGCCGCCACGCAGCGCGTGCGCAGTTACCACGAGGCGCAGAAAAAGGCCGGGGGTGGCAGCTGGAGCTACCGCGACAGGGACGGCACGCTGCTGGGCCAGAAAATCACGCCCCTGGATCGCGTCGGCATTTACGTGCCCGGCGGCAAGGCGGCCTACCCGTCGAGCCTGATCATGAACGCCGTGCCCGCGCATGTGGCCGGGGTGCAGGAAATCATCCTGGTGGTGCCCACGCCCGTGCGCGGCAGCGTGGCTGCCGGCGGCAGCGGCGCCGCCACCGCCGCGCGCGGCGAACGCAACGAGCTGGTGCTCGCAGCGGCCTTCGTTGCGGGCGTGACGCGCGCTTTCACTATCGGCGGCGCGCAGGCGATAGGCGCGCTGGCCTATGGCACGGCGACGATCCCCGGCGTTGACAAAATCACTGGCCCCGGCAACGCCTACGTGGCGGCTGCCAAACGCCGCGTGTTCGGCCAGGTCGGCATCGACATGATCGCCGGGCCTTCGGAGATTCTGGTGCTGGCGGACGGCAGCACCACGGTTGACTGGGTGGTGATGGATCTCTTCAGCCAGGCCGAGCACGATGAAATGGCGCAGAGCATCTTGTTGTGCCCCGACCTCGCCTACATCGAGCAGGTGCAAGCCGGCATCAACCGCCTGCTGCCCGGCATGCCGCGCGCGGCCATCATCGCCAAGTCGCTGAATGACCGCGGCGCGCTGATCCACACCCGCAGCATGGAAGAGGCCTGCGCCGTCAGCAACCGCATTGCGCCGGAGCACCTGGAAGTCAGCAGCCGCGACCCGCACCAATGGGAGCCTTTGCTCAAACACGCCGGGGCGATTTTCCTGGGCGCGTTCACCAGTGAAAGCCTGGGCGATTACTGCGCCGGCCCGAACCACGTGTTGCCCACCGGCGGCACCGTGCGCTTCTCCAGCCCGCTGGGTGTATACGATTTCCAGAAACGCAGCAGCCTGATCGAGGTCAGCGAAGCCGGCGCCCAGAGGCTGGGCCCCATCGCCGCCACCCTTGCCGACGGTGAAGGCTTTTCCGCGCACGCGCAGGCGGCGCGGCTGCGTTTGCGCTGACAGCGCCCCTGCTCCAGGAGCACCCCATGCACCTTCAAGCTTCCTGCCATTGCGGCAAGGTCAAATTCGCTATGGAATCGGCCGAGCCGGTGCCGTTCATGCGTTGTTACTGCGCGGTCTGCCGCAAGACGGCCGGCGGG
>JANNEZ010000152.1:0-14724 GCA_031379255.1 Rhodoferax sp.
GCCACCGGCATGGGCCTGGCCGGCCGCGCGCTGATCACCCACGTGCGCTTCTGGCTGCCCAAACCCTGGAAGCCGGTGCTGGGCTACGCCGACATCGAAAAGAAGCAGGCCGCCACTGGCGAAAAAGCGCCCTCGGCCCAGCAGATTTTTGACTGGGTCTGCGAGATCCGCCGCGCCAAGCTGCCCGACCCGGCGGTAGTGGGCAACGCTGGCAGTTTCTTCAAGAACCCCACGGTAAGCAAGGAGCAGTGCGCCGACATCATCGCGCGCGACCCGAAGATCGTGCATTACAAGCTGGCTGACGGCTCGGTGAAGCTGGCGGCAGGCTGGCTGATCGACGCCTGCGGCTGGAAAGGCAAGTCGGTCGGGCAGGCGGCCGTGCATGAGAAACATGCGCTGGTGCTGGTGAACCGCGGCTCGCGGGGCGAAAGGGGTTCATCCGGATTGAAAACGGGTGTCGCACCAGGCGTGAAACCTGAAGTCGCGCGTGGCGAAAAACCCGAAGTCGCGCGTGGCGCGACGGGCGGCGAGGTGATGCTGCTCGCCAAATCCATCCAGACCAGCGTCTACGAGCGTTTTGGCATCTTGCTGGAGCCGGAGCCGGTGGTTTTGTAGCTGTTTCGTTTTGCTATAATAAATATAGCTAATTATGTAAACAATACGAGACTTGGGTGCCGAATTTGCTTAAAAATTGGCATTTTTGAGGTTTTTGGCGATTTGTTAACACTCATGTTAACAATTGGATAAAAGTCAGGTTTTTTTTGATGCCTGGGGTGATGGCGAAGTCCGCGCGGCGACAGGGCAAGGCGCTTGCAATTTGGAAGTTGGTATCCGGAAATTGGAGGTCGGTATTCAACCCTTGCGCCCAACTGGCACAGAAACCAGCCCGGTAGACAGCGCTGTGCCACACACGATGACAAGGCCACACACCCCCATCCACAAGGTGAAGGCCTCGCCCAGAAACACCACGCCCATCAGCACGGCGAACACCGGAATTAGAAACGTCACCGTCATTGCCCGCGCAGGCCCGATGCGTTCGATCAGGCGGAAGTAGAGCACGTAGGCCAGGCCGGTGCAGACGATGCCTGACATCAGGATGGCGGCCCAGGCGACGAGGCCGGGGTTCTTGGCGGGCCAGAACCACAACATGGGCAGCACCAGGGCCAGCGTGGCGCCGCACTGGCTGCCGGCGGCGGTTACCAGCGGCGGCACCTTCATCAGATGGACTTTGGTGAAACTCGCGGCGATGCCGTAAAACAGGCAAGCCAGCAGCAAAACCAGAATCGGATAGGCGCTGCTCATGCCACTGGCGTCGGGCTGGAAGCTGGCCTTGTCCCATGCCAGCATCACCACACCCAGAAAGCCGACAGCGAGGCCCAGCGCGCGTGAGCCGCTGGGGCGGTCTTTGAGCCACAACCAGGCGATCAGCGCGCCAAAGAGCGGCACCGTGGCGTTCATGATGGAGGTCAGGCCGGTGGAGATGTACAGGAGCGCCCAGGCGAAGCAGACAAACGGAATGGCGCTGTTCATCAGCCCCACAAAAAACGTCTTGCGCCAGTGCGCGCCCAGCGCGGGCAGCTGCCGCTTGAACGAGAGGATCAGCAACAGCGTGATGGCGCCGATGCTGACGCGCAGACCCGCCATCGGGAAGGTGCCCAGCTCCACCACGGCCAGGCGGGTGAACAAAAAGGACGAACCCCAGGCAGCGCCCAGCAGCAGAAAATCACGCAGCCAGGGTTTGGCGGGGGCGCAGGCAATGGCTGGCGCAGGGTTTGAAACAGTGGTCAAAGCGAGGGTCAATGCAAGGGTTAAAGCAGACTGGCCTGAGGTGACGGGCTTGAAACTGCGGGCTTGGAGCTGGGGTTTGCGCTGTAACCCGGCACGCCTTCGTGATCGAGCAGCCACACCTTGCGGTGCAGCCCGCCCGCGTAGCCGGTGAGCGAGCCGTCCGCGCCCAATACGCGATGGCAGGGGATGATCACCCCCAACGGGTTGCGGCCTACGGCCATGCCCACGGCGCGCACCGCCGCCGGGTTGGCGATCTCGCGGGCGACCTGGCCATAACTGGATGTTTGCCCATGGTCAATTTTAAGCAGCGCGCGCCACACCGATTGTTGAAATAAAGTGCCGCCACTGATGTCGTAGGTCAATTCGAAGTGGCGCCGCTGGCCGGCAAAAAACTCGGCCAGCTGGCGTGCCGCCTTCACCAGCGTCGGGTGGGCATCGTCGCGCGGCCAATCGTGCGGCACCGATTTGTAATCGGGCGCGGCATCGAGTGCTTTGGGCAAATGCCGCTGGTCGGTGAACCAGGCGCCGGCCAGACCGGCCGGTGTGGCGGCTAAAACCATCGCGCCCAGGGGGCTGTCGATGGCGGTTTGGACAATGGCCGTGTGAAATTTCATTTTTAATCCTGAGTATGTAGATATTTTTTAGGCATTAAGTCATGTATAAACTCTGTTTATTGCTATTAAAATAGTATTATTAATGACTTATATTTATACTATTATTTATATTAAATTACAAATTTAAACCATTTCAAAAAATAATTAACATGGGTGTTAATAGTTGCCTACCGCTTGAAAATTTTCTTTTAACAGCCCAAGTCGCTTGCAGCCATTCACAGCCCGCTACAGCGTCGCCCACGCCCGCACCACCGCGTAGCTGCGCCACGGTTTCCACGCCTGCGACTGGGCTTCAATGTCTTTCGCCGCCGCCTTTTTGCCCCACAGGTCTTTGGCGACGCCCAGCGCCTTGTGCAGCGCCACGTCTGCGGCCGGGAACGCATCGGGCCAGCGCAGCGCCCGCATGGCGATGTACTGCGCCGTCCATTCGCCAATGCCGGGCAATTCTTTCAACGCAGCCATCGTCGCCGGCACGTCCGCCCCCGCGTGCAAGCTGATGCGCCCGCTGGCCACACCTTGCGCGATGGCCACAATCGCCGCCTGGCGCTGTTTGACGATGCCCAGCTGCCCCAGCGCGTCGCCGCTGGCAGAGGCCAGCACCTGGGCCGATGGGAAAAGCCGCGTCACATCGGCAAATGGCGTCTCGGTCGCCACGCCAAATGTGTCCACCAGCCGCTGCGCCAGCGTGCGGGCTGCCGCCACCGTGATCTGCTGGCCCAGCACGGCTCGCACGGCCAGCTCGAAGCCGTCCAGGCAGCCCGGCACACGCAGGCCCGCGCCATCGGGGAAGCGGCTGTGCATGAGCGCGTCGATGGCGGCCGGGTCGGCGTCCAGATCGAGCCAATGGCGCACACGGCGGATCACCAGCGGCAAGGCGTCCAGCAGCGCGTCGCTCACGTGCAGCAAGACCTGCGAGCTGGCGGCGTCGAAACGGGCCTGCAGCCAGCCGGCCCGGGGTTGGTCGCCCGCGCCATCCGCCGGGTGCAACTGCAGCGTGGTGTGAATGGTGTCCAGCGGCCCGCCTTTTTGGCTGCTGGAAAAACCGGTCACGCTGTTGATGGCGCGTTTTTGCAAAAACGCCAACATGGCCGCCACGTCATAAGGCGGGCGGTAACCCAACCGCACGGTGGCGCCTTGAGCCGTGCCCGCCGGGCTTTGCGAAGCATGGGCGCCGGCCCGGCGCAGCGCCGTCGGGTTGAGTTTGTAATGCCCGATAAACGCCGCGTTGAATCGCCGCACGCTGCCAAAGCCGCTGGACAGCGCGACCTGCGTGATCGGCAAATCGGTGTCGGCCAACAGTTGTTTGGCCGCCAGCAGGCGCCGCGTTTGCAGGTATTGCAAGGGCGAGACGCCCAACTGCGCTTCAAAAATGCGCCGCAAGTGCCGGTCACTGATCCCCAGGCGCTGGCTCAGTTGGCGCAGCAGACTCCCAGGCATTTCCTCAACCCGCAAGCCCAGGTTTTTGCGCCGGGCCGCCCCAAGCAAAAACGCGGCCCCCTCGGGGGGCGGGGAGCTACACGCAGTGAGCGACCGTGGGGGCCAGTTTTCCGGCTCGTCGAGCAAACGCGCCGCCTGCATCGCCAACATGGCGCTGGCGTCTTGCACCGACCAGTTCAGCGCGCCAGACGTATTCAGCGGCGCCAGCTCCGGGCGGCAGCGCAGGCAGGGGCGAAAACCGGCGCTTTCAGCCTGCGCGGCATGGTCGAAAAAGCGGCAGTTTTCGCGTTTGGGCGCTTTGACTTTGCAGACCGGCCGGCAGTAAATTTTGGTTGACGTAACGCCGGTGAAAAAACGCCCGTCAAAACGCGCATCGCGGGCCTTGAGCGCCAGGTAACAGGCGTCGGCGTGGGTCGCATCAGGTGCGCTGGCTTCTTGCGCGGATTGCAGGGATTCGACGTTGGTCATGCGCCAATGATACGGCGCGCCAGGCGCTGCACTAGCCGTTTTCGGACATGTGCTTGGGGCCCTCGCGGTCTGAGGGTCTTGGTGGACGCCACGGCGCCACTATGGCAAAGTCGCAAAATCGTCGCACCGCCGTTCCAGCCCATCAGCAGCGCATCAATCATAGGAATTCATGTGACCCAGCGGATTTCCATCGGCGCCGTGCCGCCCGCCCGTTTCGTGGATGCGGCACAGGCTCATGGCGCAACAAGCCCAAGGCCAAAAGGAATTGAATGAAGATCGAACTGATCGTAGCCATCATCGCGGGCATCGTCGCTGTCGTCAGCGCGCTGTTTGCCTACATCGCCCAAACCAGCGCCGCGAAAAGCCAGGCCGACGTGGCATTGCTGCAACTGGCGGCGCAGCAGGCGCACGAGCGGCAAAAACCCTTCATCGAGGCGCAGATGAAGTATTACATCGAGGCCACTGAAACCGCCGCGCAAATTCCGCGCACGGCGCGGGGCGCGGCCCGGCAGGAGTTGGTCAAACGCTTCTGGCAGCTGTATTGGGGCGCGCTGGCCCTGGTGGAAGACGACAACGTGGCCCGCGCCATGGTGGCTTACGGCGCCGAGCTCAATCAGGCGCAAGCCAGCGCCGCCGCGCTGGAGGGCCTGGCGCTGAAAGTGGCGCACGCCTGCCGCGACTCGCTCAAGCGCCTGTGGGTGCCGGAGATCGGGGCGATCCAGAGCCAGCGGCCGGCGGCGCAGTAAGGCGGTGGTCATGGCCGGCGCCAGTTTCCAGGGCTGCACGCTGTATGCGGTGGACGATGCGTTGGTTTACCGTCCGTGAAGCGGCAGTTTCGGTTGTTGAAAAAATGCTATTAAAATAATAGCAATGAAACGATATTATTCGTGACTTAAGTGCCGATTTATTCAATAAAATTGATAAAACAGACTTTTGCATCAAATTTGTTAACACCCATGTTAACATTTACGTTAACAGCTTGACCAAAAACCCCAACGGGAACCTGCGCCGAGGCGATACTCGCTGGCCATGCCGCCGCCGATTGCGTCAATTTTCCTGTTGCCCCTCATTTACCTCGCCTTCGTCAGTCTGGGCCTGCCCGACGGCGTGTTGGGCGTGGCCTGGCCGGCCATGCGGCTTTCCCTGAAACAGCCGATTGAAGCGGCAGGACTGGTGACCATGGTGGCCACCGGCTGCTCGGCGCTGTCGGGCTTCGCCAGCGGAGTGGTGCTCAAACGATTCAGCGCAGGCGCGGTGGTGATGGCCAGCGGCTTCATGACCGCCCTGGCGCTGCTGGGGTTTGCGCAGGCGCCCGAATTTGCCCTGTTGCTGCTGTTGGCTGTGCCACTGGGTCTGGGCGCCGGCGCCGTGGACGCGGCGATGAACCACTTTGTCGCGCGGCACTATTCGGCGCGTCACATGAACTGGCTGCATGGCTCTTGGGGCCTTGGCGCCACGCTCGGGCCCGCGCTCATGGGCGTGGCCTTGGCGCAGGCCCAGCCTGGCGCAGCCGGGTGGCGCCTGGGTTACCAGCAGATCGGCCTCTTGCAAATCGGTCTGGCGCTGTTGTTTCTCGCGAGTTTGCGCCTCTGGCGCTTGGCGCCCGAGGCGATCGCGCCAGCGCCAGACGCTGTTGCCAGGCGCGAGCGGTCAGCGCCGCGCCGGCTTGCGTTGTGGCTGGCGCCCCTGCTGTTTTTCCTGTACGCGGGTGTTGAGGTGGGCACCTCGTTGTGGGCGGCTACGGTGCTTGTGGAAGAGCGCCAAGTGGCCGGCGCGACGGCGGGGCTTTGGTTGTCGGGCTTTTTCGCGGCCATCATGGGCGGGCGTTTTGCCACCGGGCTGATGTCGCAACGCCTGGGAAACCGGCGCCTGGTGCGTTATGGTTTGCTGCTGGCGATCAGCGGCGCGGGCCTGTTCAGCCTGGGCGGCCTGCCGGCCTGGATCTCGCTGACCGGTCTCTTGGCGCTGGGCCTGGGCTGCGCGCCTATTTACCCCTCGCTCATGCACGAGGCGGCGCAGCGCTTCGATGCCGCCACGGCGCAAAAAGTGATTGGCCGCCAGGTCGGCTCGGCCTACATCGGCTGTGTGCTGTTGCCCGCCTTGCTGGGCTGGATCGCAGCATCCTGGGGCCTTTGGCTCATCATGCCTTTGATCGCTGGTATCGCGTTGTTACTTTTGTGGCTGTCTGCAACATTGGATGCCATGACCTGAACCCTACAATCTGCCCCTTGCGCGCCGCGCGGCCGCGCGCGCAAGAAATAAAATAGCACCAGGGAAAAATTTCATGCAAGTGGCGTCCTCCATTTTCAAGGCCTATGACATCCGGGGGGTCGTGCCGACCACCATCAATGAGGCGATGGCCGAGGCCCTGGGCAAGTCGTTTGGCAGCATTGCGCGGGCAGAAGGGCAACTGTCGGTGGCGGTGGGCCGCGACGGGCGTCTGAGCGGCCCGGCCCTGAGCGCCGCGCTGATCCGCGGCCTGGCGGCTGCGGGCGTTGACGTGATAGACGTCGGCCTGGTGACCACGCCCCTGCTGTATTTCGCCGCCAGCACCTTGTGTGAAAGCGGCATCCAGGTCACCGGCAGCCACAACCCGAAAGACTACAACGGCTTCAAGATGGTGATGGGCGGGCGGGCGATTTACGGCGACGAGATCCAGGCGATCCGCACCATGATGGAAACCGAAACCTGGATACTGGCCGGTGGCGCCGCCGCGCAGGGCCGCCCCAAGCAAGGCACGGCCCCAAGCACTAGCAAAGCGCAGGGCGAGCCTGCGAATGGGGGCAGCGCAGCACACGAAGTGGCAAGCGTGGGGGCAGGAAAAATCAGGAACATGAATGTGCTGAAGCCCTACAAAGACCGCATCGTGGGCGACGTGAAACTCAAACGCCCGATGAAAATCGTCATCGACTCCGGCAACGGTATTGCCGGCGCCTCGGCGCCGGGCATCTTTCGCGCGCTGGGCTGCGAGGTCGTGGAATTGTTCAGCGAGGTGGATGGCAACTTTCCCAACCACCACCCCGACCCGAGCAAGCCCGAAAACCTGCGCGACCTGATCGCCGCGCTCAGGGCCGGTGACGCCGAGCTCGGCCTGGCCTTTGACGGCGACGGCGACCGGCTGGGCATCGTCACCAAAGACGGCAACACCATCTACCCGGACCGCCAGATGATGCTGTTTGCACGGGATGTGCTCGCACGTGTGCCCGGCGGCACTATTTTGTTTGACGTGAAATGCTCCCAGCGCCTGGCGCCAGCCATTGAAGCGGCGGGCGGCAAGGCCCTGATGTACAAAACCGGCCATTCGCTCATCAAGGCGAAGATGAAAGAGATTGAAAAGGGCGGCGCCCAGGCGCCCCTGGGCGGTGAAATGAGCGGCCACATTTTCTTCAAGGAGCGCTGGTTTGGTTTTGACGACGGCACCTACGCGGGCGCCCGCCTGCTGGAGATTTTGAGCGCCTCACCCGACGCCAATGCCGTGCTCGACGCCTTGCCAACGAGTTTTTCAACCCCCGAGCTGAATGTGAAATGCCTGGAGGGCGAGCCGCACCGTGTGGTCGAAAAACTCGTGGGTCTGGCCGAATTCAAGGCGCCCGCCGCGATCAATACCATTGACGGCTTGCGTGTCGACTGGCCGGATGGTTTTGGTTTGATCCGCGCGTCCAACACCACGCCGGTGCTGGTGTTGCGTTTCGAGGGCCACACCGAGACCGCGATGCAGCGCATCGAAGCGGACATGCTGGCCCTGTTGCGCCGCGTGAAGGCCGGCGCCACGATCGAGGCTTCAGCGCATTGAAGAGCGGCAATGAAAATCCTGATCGTCAAATTGTCCTCGCTGGGTGACGTGGTCCAGACCATGCCGGTGGTGGAGGACATTCTCAGCCGGCGGGCGGACGCCGCCATCGACTGGGTCGTGGAGGAAGATTTTGCGCCCTTGGTGCGGCGCGTCCAGGGCGTGCGCCGGGTGTTGCCGATTGCCGAGCGGCGCTGGCGCAAATCGCGGTTTGACACCACCACGCAGCAGCAGCGGGCGGCATTCCTGGTGAAACTCAAGTCCGAGACCTATGACGCGGTGATTGATTTCCAGGGCCTCATCAAATCGGCCCTGGTCGCGCGCCAGGCCTTGTTGACGTCCAAGGGATTTCGTGCCACCTACGCCAACGGCAGTGAAGCCTGCAGTTATGAATGGCCGGTGCGTTTTTTGCTGAACAAGGCCATTCCCATGCCCAAACGCATCCACGCTGTGGCGCGTTACCGCACGCTGGCGGGCAAAGCGCTGGGCTACGAACATCAAGGCGAGCCGGCTTACCGCCTGCGCCACCAGACGCCCGAAACCGGCCCCGCGCCGCTGGACGGGCGGCGCACGGTGGCGCTGGTGCACGGCACCACGCGGCTGGACAACGAATGGCCGCAGGCGCGCTGGATCGACCTCGGCCGGCGCCTGGTCCACCAGGGCTTCCATGTGGCGCTGCCGCAAAATGGCGGCATGGAACTGGCTTTTTCAAAAACGGTCTCGCAAGCCATCGGCGCGGGCGCTGAAGTCTGGCCGCGCATGGCCCTTGCGCCCCTGCTGGATCAACTTGCGCTGACTACCGGCGTGATTGGCGTGGACACTGGTTTGAGCCACCTGGCGGTGGCGCTGGATTTGCCGCATGTGCAAATCTTCAGCCAGCCGCGCGCATGGCGAGCCGGCCCCGTGGGCCGCAAACACCAACGCTCGGTGGGTGGCGAAGGCGCGCCCACGGTCGACCTGGTGTGGCGCACCTGGCTCAAGGTCTCGGAGGGCAGCGATTCCATGTGGCAGTCGCCCTCGTTTTGATGCGCTGCACGGCTCCTGTTTGAAAGCCGGCGTGTGATCCGGGCGGTCTACTCGCTGCTGATGCGCCTGGCGCAGCCCCTGATGCGCGCCAAACTGCGGCGTCGCGCCCTGGCCGAGCCGGGGTATGCCGTGGCGATGGATGAACGCTTCGGACTGTATGCCTCACGGCCTGAGGCAGGGTCGCCTGACGCCGCTTCGCCAGACCCGGCTTCAGGGCATAAAGCGGCTCCGGTCCAGGCCTTCGTGTGGATCCACGCGGTGTCGCTCGGCGAGACCCGGGCCGCCGCCATTCTGGTCAAGCGTTTGCGCCAACAGATGCCCGGCATGCGCTTGTTGCTCACCCACGGCACCGCCACCGGGCGTGCCGAAGGCGCTGCGCTGCTGCAGGACAGCGATACGCAGGCCTGGCTGCCTTGGGACACGCCGGGCGCTGTGGAAAAGTTCCTCCAGCACTTCAAACCACGCATCGGCATCCTGATGGAAACCGAGGTCTGGCCCAACCTCGCCGCAGCGTGCCAGCGCCGGCAGGTTCCGCTGGTGCTGGCCAACGCGCGCCTGAGCGAAAAGTCGCTGCGTCAATCCTCGCGGCTGGCTTGGCTGGCGCGGCCGGCCTACCGCGCGCTGGCAGCGGTCTGGGCGCAAACGCAGGCGGATGCCATGCGCCTCGGAAGCCTTGGCGCGCCGGTGGCCGGCGTGTTCGGCAACCTGAAATTCGACGCCACGCCAAACCTGCCGCAGCTGGAGCAAGGGCGCGCCTGGCGCACGCAGCGGGATCGGCCGGTCATTCTGTTTGCCAGTTCGCGCGAAGGCGAGGAAGCCGCGCTGCTGGCAATTCTGAAAGACCCGGCCCATCAAGCCGGTCCAGCGGCGCACGCCGCGCAGTGGCTGATCGTGCCGCGCCATCCGCAGCGGTTTGACGAGGTGGCGGCGATGGCCAGCGCGAAGGGCTTTGGCGTGTCGCGGCGCAGCGCCTGGGGCAGCAGTTTGCCGAGCGACGCCGCCGCGCCTGCTCCGCCCGTCAGCATCTGGCTGGGTGACTCCCTGGGCGAGATGCCGCTGTATTACGGCTTGGCCAGTGTTGCCTTGCTGGGTGGCAGTTTCGAGCCGCTGGGCGGGCAAAACCTGATTGAAGCGGCGGCCTGCGCCTGCCCGGTGGTGATGGGGCCCCACACCTTCAATTTCGCCGAAGCCGCGCAGTTGGCACACGAAGCCGGCGCGGCCCAACGCGCGCCGGGCCTTGCCGAGGCCGTGCGGATGGCGCTCTCGCTGGCGGTTGATGCAAGGCGCTTGCAGGCGGCCCGTACCGCCGCGCAAGCGTTCACCGCAGCGCACCAGGGTGCGACCGGCAAACTGGTTCAGGCCATTGACGGTATGCTGGCGAACCCACCCTTCCCGCCTGTCCTGCCAACCCTCCCAATCCCAGCCAAGGATCCCGCATGAGCTACGCCGACATTCTCTACAGCGTGCGCGACCAGGTCGCCACCGTCACCCTGAACCGGCCCGACAAACTCAATGCCTGGACGCGCGCCATGGACGCCGAAGTCCGCGCCGCGATGGCGGCCGCCGCGCAGGACGCCAACGTGCGCGTGATCCTGATCACCGGCGCCGGCCGTGGCTTCTGCGCCGGCGCCGACATGAACCTGCTCAGCGGTTTTTCCTCTGGCGCAGCGCAGCGCCCGCCGATGCCGGGTGATCCGGCTTCGGCGGCGGGTCCGGCGGCGGACGCGGGCAGTGACATGGAGGCCAACTACGAGGCCAGTTTTGGTTACCTGCAGCGTATGGGCAAACCGGTGATCGCGGCCATCAACGGCCCCATCGCCGGCATTGGCCTGTGTTTTGCGCTGTATTGCGACATCCGCTTGATGGCCGACGGCGCCAAACTCACCACCGCGTTCGCGCGGCGCGGGTTGATCGCCGAGCACGGCATCTCATGGCTGCTGCCGCGCCTGGTCGGCCCGATGCATGCGATGGACTTGCTGCTGTCGGCGCGAACCGTCAGCGCTGCCGAAGCGGCAAAAATGGGCCTGGTGAAGTTGATCGCCCAAGACGGTTTTGGTGAAGCGGCGCTGGCCTATGCCCACGAGCTGGCGCAGCTCTCGTCCCCGCGTTCCATGGGCGTGATCAAGCGGCAACTCTTCGAAGCGCAGTTCCAGTCATTGGGGCAGGCGGTGGCGGTGGCCAATCGCGAAATGATGCAGTCCTTCGACTCGGAAGACTTCAAGGAAGGGGTGGCGCACTTTGTGCAAAAGCGCGCCCCGGCCTTCACCGGCCGCTGAATTCGGGCGCATGGCCATGGCTTACCTTCGCCTGCGCCAAGTCTGCCTGGTGGCGCGCGAGCTGGAGCCGGTGGTGCAGGATGTGTGTGAGGTGCTGGGCCTGCAGGTCTGCCACCGCGACCCGGGCGTCGAACGGTTTGGCCTGCACAACGCGCTGATGCGCATGGGCAGCGCGTTCATTGAAGTGGTCGCGCCCTTGCCCGGCGCTGCGGGCGTGGGCACGGCGGCCACGCGCCATCTGGCGCGCCAGGGCGGCGACTGCGGCTACATGGTGATTTTGGATTGCGACGACGTCACACCGTGGCGCGCGCACATGGCGCAAGCGGGTGTGCGCGAAGCGTCGTATCTCCAGGTTCCGGGCGCTGCAACCGACCCAGCGTCTTTTGCCTACACCGGCTTGCAATTGCACCCGCGCGACACCGGTGGCACGCTGCTGGAGATCAACCACACCGCCGGCGGCGCGGCGTTGGAGGGCTCCTATTGGCCAGCAGGGCCAGATTGGCAAAACGCGCCTGACTGCAGCCTGCCCATGAGGCTCGCCGGTGTGACCTTGCGCGCCGCACAGGCCGCTCACCTGGCTGGGCGTTGGGCGCAAATTTTGAAACGGCCCCTGACCGGCGACACGGGCGACAACAAGGCACAGGCCCTGGCGCTGGACAACAGCTGCACACTGCGATTCTCCGGCGCAGGCACTGAGCCAGAAGCGGGGTTCACGCAAATTGACCTGCATGTGCCGGCCGACCCAAGCGCGGCACAGCGCGTTTTTGCCGGTGTGGCCGCGCGCGCCGCCGCGCGGAACTGCGTGGTTGACAGCCGCCAGCGCGCGGTAAGAATCGGTGGTGTAGAGTGGCGGTTTGGTTGATTTTTAATAAATATATTCAAATCTAGTATAGTAAACTTTATCGAATTTAAGTCACGAATTTATTCAATTTATTGCTATATAAATTATATTAAAATAGATTAAATATTGTTCAATAATCTATATAAAATCTATTAAAACAAAAAAAATAATTCAATAATGCATAAATAATTAACACCCATGTTAATTATTGACAGGAGCCCCGCATGTTCTTGAAGCGCATTGCCATCCACCAGATCCGCTCGATTGACCACGTCGCGCTGGATTTCACCCGTGAATCCGGGGCCGGCCCTGCCGCCACGCGCCAGCGCACGGTCTTGATTGGCCAGACCGCCTGCGGCAAGAGCACGGCGCTGCGCGCCATCGCGCTGGCGCTGGCCGGCAGCGGCGCTCTGGAGAGTCTGCTGGGCGGGGCCGCAAGCTGGGTGCGAAACGGCCAAATGGAAGGCCACATCAGCGCTTTGCTGGCCACTGAAAAAGGCGCCCAGATCGAAGTCGCCCTGACGCTCAAACCCGGCTGGAGCCTGCGCCAGACGGTGTCAAAAAATGCGGCGGGACTGCAGTTGCTGGACGCTGCATTGAAACGATCGGCGAGCCGTTTTTTCACACTCGCTTATGGTGTGTCGCGCAGGCCCGCTTGCCTGGCCGCGCGCGCCGCTGACTCGGGCAACCCGCCGGCGGCGTCTGACCGTCTGTCGGGTATGGCCAGCCTGTTTTCACCGCAAGCCGCGCTGGCGCCCTTTGCGCCTTGGGCGCAGGGCCTTGAAGCGGCATCGGGCAAAGCGGCATCGGGCAAAGCGGCGCTAAACGTTTTGCTCAAGGCCCTCGTGCCGGGCGTGGTCCTGCAAGGTGTTGACCCCAAGACACATCAAGCCCTGTTCAAAACGCCCGACGGCTCAATGCCCTTCGAGCAACTCTCTGAGGCCAGCCAAACCCTGATCAACTGGTGTGCCGATGTGCTGTTCCGCATCCACCAGACCTTTGGCGCCAGCCTGTCGCCGCTGAAAGCGCCTGGCGTGTTGCTGGTTGACGAGCTGGATCTGCACCTGCACCCGCTGGCCCAGCGCGCTGTGCTGGAGGCTCTGGCCCTGGCTTTGCCGAATCTGCAAATCATCGCCACCAGCCAGTCGCCGATGCTGGCGCAGCAGGCGCGTGAGGGCGAACTCGTGTTGCTGGAGCGGGCCGCTCCGACTCGCGGCGCAACGGCGCGCGTGGCGCAAGGCGACCCGAGCCAGCTGACATTGGGCCAACTGATGGGGCCTTATTTTGGTGTTGAAACAGTGGATTCGGCGCGGGTGGCGGCCCTGCGCGGCCTGGCGCGTTCCAGCCCCGGTCTGCTTGCCGCGCGCGACCACATCGAGTTGGCCGGCCTCTCGCCGATTCACGAGCTGCCCGTGGCCATGCAGGCGCAGCTCCAGGCGACGACGCAGCTCACCGAAGCGGTTGCGCGTTCGGCCGGCCAAAGCACACCCCGACTCGACCCGGCCAAGCTGCGCCAGAAAATGGGGGAGCGCATTAAAAGCGCCGCCCTGCGTGCCGGGAGCGCGTCATGATTGCGCTGACCCGAAATCGCGATGGCATTCCGGCCAAATACCGGGGTGACGGCCTGAAGAAGGCGATGACAGTCCTGCTCGACGCGTTTTACGCCAATGCCGGCGTGGTGCCGTTCAACCAGCAGAAAAACCTGCAAATCTGGACCGGGGCCAAGCCCAATCTCAAGCTTGAGTCTCACGACAAATGCGCCTACTGCGAAGCGCCCACCAGCGCCGTGACCTTCGGCGACGTCGAACACTTCCGGCCCAAGAGCAACTACTGGTGGCTGGCTTACAGCTATGACAACTACGCCTACTCTTGCCAGATCTGCAACCAGGCCTTCAAGGGCGATAAATTCGACATCAAGGCGGCCAAGCTCAATGCGCCGGTGCCATTGCCGGCCAAACGCCCGGCCAAAGCCGCGCTGGAGCAACTGGCCGCGCAGCTGTGCCCCGACCCGGCCATCAGCAGCCAGGCCAGCTTGCGCGCCTTGTGGAAGATCGAGAAAGCGGCCTTGCCGCACCCGTATCTGGAGTTGCCCGAAGCGCTGATGGCGTGGAAGGTGGACGAGATCAACCAGGAAGTCACGCTGGTTCCGGTGCCGGGCAGCCGCGCGTCGAAAGTGGCGGTGGCAGCCTGTGAAAAACTGCTCGGCCTGAACCGCGAAGAGTTGCGCCGCCTGCGTTTCCCCCAATACGACCGGGTGTTCAGCCATGCCCTGGTGGTGCAGGAGGGCCGCACCGAGGCAGTCCGTCAAATGGCCAAAACGCGCCTGGCCAACGCCGCACGCGACGACCAGCCGTTTGCCGGCATGACGCGTTATTTCTTGCGCCAATGGGGCGTGTTGGAATAACGCGACCGTGAGGGCTGGTTTTTGCGCCGGGCCGCCCCAAGCAAAAATGCGCCCCCCTCGGGGGGCAGGGAGCTACACGA